>DAINBR010000077.1:0-11491 GCA_036732865.1 Bacteroidota bacterium
ACTTTGAACACGCGGCTGCTGCCATTCTTCTTGGTCAGGACAACGTCAACATTGCCGGCGAGCTCCAGAATTACCTGCCTGCAGGCACCACAAGGGGGGGTGAAAGAATCCTCGTCAGAGGCAATTGCGATGGCCTTGAACGAGTGTTCGCCTTCGGAGACCGCCTTAAAAAGGGCCGTCCGCTCGGCACAGATAGTAAGCCCGTAAGAGCTGTTTTCGACGTTGCAGCCAGTGAATACCCTGCCATCAGCCGTTAGCAGCGCGGCACCCACACGGAACCGTGAGTATGGAGAATAAGAATTGCGTTTTGCTTTGCCGGCCCGTGAGGCTAATTCCGCGTAATCCATTCGGCTCCGTCGGGGTGAGCAATGTCGGACATGTGCGTTGGTTTTGGAATATAGCCAATAGCCTCAGCAGTTGCAAATTCAACGCATTAGGCGGGGGGAGATCAAGCAGGTCGCAGCACAATGCGCGTGAGTTCGGGCGGGCAATTGATGCGCACGGGCACGGCCACTGTGCCAATTCCCCTCGACACGTACATATGGGCCGTTCCTTGCTTATAATGTCCGGCAACGTACATCGATGCCAGCGCCGCAGGAGTAAATGAAGTCTTGCCGAATTTTCCAAACACCAGTTGGCCTCCGTGCGTATGCCCACTCAGCACCAGGTCGACGTTTCGAGCTGCCGCGAACTTGAAGAAATAGGGTCGGTGGCAGAGCAAGATTCGTTTGATATTCTTGGGTACATCTGCAACCGCTTGTTGCAGCTTTTTCATGGCGAGCACGGGTGTGGCGATATCGTCTATGCCGACCAGATGAAGCGCCTCGTCATTCCTCCGCAGGAGAACCCCCTCATCGCGAAGCATTCGTACGCCGGCCTGATTTGCCATGCTGGCGACTGTTTCCACCTTGCCCGAATAGAAGTCATGGTTTCCGAGAACGCCGAAGATACCCATCGGAGCATTCAGCTTACTGAAAGCCTCGGCGAACGGGTACGCCTCGTCCACCGAACTGTTGACCATATCCCCTCCGACTGCGATGATGTCCGTGCCGAGATCGTTCAAGCGACGAACATATTCGTCCATGTCCTTCTTGGTCATATAGATGCTTGAATGGACGTCGGTAACGAGACCGATCGAGAATCCGTTGAACGAGGGGGGGAGCCCCGGAATCCTGATCTCTTGTTCGCTGACATCGCACTCGTTTTTCCCCACGATCATGCCGTATGCCGTCCCGCCGAGGCTTACTGCGGTCAGTCCATACACACCGCGGCGAAGGAACTGGCGACGCGTTGCATCGAACTGTACGACACGCGGGTTCACCGCAATCGCAGCGGTGCGCTCACGTGTGAATGGAAGCTTGCGTAACGCGCTCCAGACTGCCGAGAATGGAAGGCGCACAATCGTGCCGATCAGGAGAACAATGGCAATGATGGCTGTCGAAGAATGCCAGAAGAGAAAAGGATAGACTACCCACTGGAGAAACCAGTCGGTATAGGCGAAGCTGAAAACCCGCAAAAAGGGCACGCCGATCAGCGCCGCATTGAACACAACGAAGAGCACGACCACGGAGTAGAAGACAGGCTGGGGGAGTTTATGCAACGACCGGTGCCAGCGACGGAAACGGTAGAAGAGAAACACCTGCAGCAAAAGAAGTAGCAAAGGAAAAGTATATCGCACCATTGATTAGACCTCCATCTCAAATATCTGAACTTCACCGGTCCTGTGCAAGGGATTCCCTTCTTGTAGGTGAGAATTCTGTTGAGTATATTGTCGTACGCCCATGTCGATTCTTGATTCAACATCTCGATTGCCCCGTCCGCTCCGGTTTCTCGGCAACCAGAAGTTCCTGATTACCATCGGCGGTATTCTGGGATTGTTCCTTCTTCTGAATTACGTACTCCTTCCCGCTTATGTTAACCACGGGAGTCGCACGACGGTTCCCGCCGTCGTGGGAATGACGTTCGATGACGCCCAAAAGAGGCTGGAAGCGGCAGGTTTACGGGTTGTGCGCGGGGAGACGAGGATGGATCCCACGCATGCTCCGGGCTTGGTGGTACAGCAGCTGCCCGCGGCAGAAGCGGTGGTGAAAGAAGGACGGCGCGTCTACCTGACCCTCAGCGGCGGGGAACTACAGGTTCCCGTCCCCTCGCTGCGGGGCCGTTCCTTGCGCGATGCGCGGTTCGCGCTCGAGCGGTTCGGCCTCAAGGTCGGCACGGTGCAGTTCGACACCTCCGATACGTATCCCGAGAACACGATAATCTACCAATCACATGCTGCCGATACACGCATCGCGAAAGGCGCAGTGGTGAATATCGTCGTGAGCAAGGGCAGAGTCATTACCAGTGCCCAGGTGCCGCTGGTAATCGGAAAAACGTTGAGCGAAGCTGAAAAGCTGCTGGCGGCCGCCGGGTTGAAAGTGGGGAACATCACGTACCAGCAGAGCTACGACCTCGTGCCAAACACCGTGGTGGATCAGTTTCCCCGTCAAGGCGAAACCGCGCTACCCGGACACGCGGTGGACCTGTTTGTTATCTCGGTCGACAGGCCGGTGGAAGAATTTGAAGTTCCTCCGAATTAACAAGAACCCACGCTCATGACGCTCATTGCCCCTTCGTTGCTCTCGGCCGATTTTGCCAACCTTGCCGCAGCCGTCGGTTTGGTCGAAGCCGGTGGTGCCGACTGGATTCATCTGGACGTGATGGATGGGCATTTTGTGCCGAACCTCACCATTGGCCCGCCGGTGATCACGGCAATCAAGAAATTCTCCCATCTTCCCCTGGACACTCACCTTATGATTGAGGATCCGGGGCGTTGGGTGGAGATCTATCGCCGAGCCGGCGCCGACATCATCACCGTGCATGCAGAAGCCACCCGGCACCTGCACCGCACGCTCCATCAAATCAAGGAACTTGGTGCGCGGGCTGGAGTGAGTCTGAATCCCGCGACCCCGGTCTCCGCGATCGAAGAAGTACTCTCCGATGTCGATCTGGTGCTCGTGATGACTGTGAATCCCGGATTTGGAGCACAAGAATTCATTCCGAACACCTTGGGAAAGATCCGCGCAATCCGCGATCTCCTCCACCGCGCAAAGTCAGACGCACTGATCGAGGTTGATGGCGGGATTGACGACAGAACTTCGATTTCCGTGGTGCATGCTGGAGCGGGCGTGCTCGTTGCCGGCAACTATATCTTCTCTGCACAGTCGGTGAAGGATGGCGTGCAGACGCTGCGGGAACGCGCGGCGGAAGGGGAACGGCGCCGCAAGACAGGCGACATCCCCCGGATGGTCTGACTCAGCCGCGTCCCCGCAGGATCCAGAAGTCCCATTCTGGGTTTTTGCTGCGACTGCTCCTCCGTCTTTGCCCTTCACATTTCCACTTCCGATGTTCCGCCTTTGACATGTCCGGTCGGTCCTTTTGCCCTTCACATTTCCACTTCCGACGTTCCGCCTTTGACATGTCCGTGTCGGTCCTTTTGCCCTTCCCATTTCCGCTTCCGACGTTCCGCCCTTCACAGGTCCGCTTCCGTCCTTCTGTATTCACGTTTCACATTTTCGTCTTTCCGCCTTCCGGCCTCCCTGGCGGGCCTTCGTGTTTTTCACCTTTACCGACCGGCTCTTTTTCCGCGTTTCTCACGGAGGGATTGCAGCTCAGTATTGTCACGATAATAGTCTTGATTTCTTCACTTAGGAACTTTATATTTTGTAAGTATGTTATGTCATCTACTTTAGAAACTAAGGCATTGGCTCACATGGGCACTTCACTCGACGACATTGATTTGAAAATACTCGAAATTCTGCAGAAAGCGGGGCGAACCCGCAGGAATGATCTGGCCGAGGCGGTGGGATTGTCATTGCCCGCGGCGAGCGAGCGTCTGCGCAAGCTCGAGGAGGCGAAAGTGATCACCGGATACCATGCCACACTCGATTACAAACGCCTGGGCAATGATATCACGGCATTCATCGTCGTCTCCGTCGATTCATCGCGCCATTACGGACAGTTCATCGAACATGCGCAGAGTATAGACGAAATCATGGAATGCCATGCCATCACAGGCGAAGGGACTCACCTGCTGAAAACCCGCACCTGCAACACCGCCTCGCTCGAACGGTTGCTCGCCCGAATCCAGGCGTGGCCGGGTGTCCAGCACACACACACGAATCTTGTTCTGTCCAGCGCGAAGGAGACCTCGCGCATAAAGATCTTTCATCCATCAACATCCACTCGAGGGTAACACAAATGGCCAAATCTGCGGCATCGGGACCACGTGCACGCGTCTTCAAATTGATCAAAGATGAAGGCGTGACAATGGTCGACTTCAAATTCATGGATTTCCCTGGGCAGTGGCAGCACTTTTCCGTCCCGGTGGCTCAACTCAAAGAGTCTTCTTTCGAAGAAGGATTTGGCTTTGACGGGTCCAGCATCAGGGGGTGGAAGGCCATCAACGAGAGCGACATGCTGATCGTCCCCGACGCACGGACGGCGTTCATTGACCGCTTCATCGAGGAAAAGACGATCAGTCTGATCTGCGACGTGTTCGATCCGATCACCAAAGAGAAATACGAACGGTGCCCGCGCAATATTGCCCAGAAGGCGGAAGCATATCTTGCCTCCACCGGTATCGCCGACGCCGCGTACTTCGGAGCCGAGGCGGAGTTCTTCATCCTGGATGACGTGCGCTTCGACACCAACGAACACGCCAGCTTCTACTATGTCGATTCGGTCGAAGGGCGGTGGAATTCGGGTCGCGAAGAAATGCCGAACCTGGGCTACAAACCGCGCTACAAGGAGGGCTACTTTCCGGTTCCGCCCACCGATCAATTGCAGGATCTGCGGAATGAGATGACCAAAAACCTTCACGGAGTGGGTCTGCAGGTGGAGGCGCAGCATCACGAGGTGGCGACGGCAGGACAGTCGGAGATTGATCTCCGGTTTGCCCCGTTGCTTGATAGCGCCGACGCGCTGCTGCTGTTCAAGTACGTTGTGAAGAATACAGCACGGCTTCGCGGGCGGACCGTGACGTTCATGCCCAAACCGATTTTCGGCGACAACGGATCAGGAATGCACGTACACATTTCTCTCTGGAAGGGCGGGAAACCGCTGTTTTTCGGCAACCGTTATGCAAACCTCAGCGACATGGCGCTCCATTTCATCGGGGGCCTCTTGAAGCATGCGCCTGCGTTGTGCGCGATCACCAATCCCACCACGAATTCCTACAAACGGCTCGTGCCGGGTTTCGAAGCGCCGGTGAATCTTGCCTATTCACAACGCAACCGGAGTGCGTCTGTGCGCATCCCCATGTATTCGCAGAGTCCGAAGTCCAAGCGCGTGGAGTACCGGTGCCCGGACCCCAGCTGCAATCCTTATCTCGCGTTCAGCGCTTTGACGATGGCGGGGCTGGACGGCGTGATGAACAAAATCGACCCCGGTGAGCCGCTGGACAAGGACATCTACGACATGGAGCCGGAGGAACTCAAGAATGTGCCCACGACCCCGGGTTCACTGGATGAGGCTCTGCACGCGCTCGAGCGGGACCATGATTTCTTGATGCGGGGCGACGTGTTCACGGAGGATGTGATCAACGCCTGGATCGAGTATAAGCTGGACAAGGAAGTGAAGCCGATGGCCTTGCGTCCCCATCCGTTCGAATTCGGGCTCTACTACGACGTTTGATTTCCAGCCGGTACCGCTTGCCGCCCGCTGCGGCGGCGGCGGTACCAGGGTTGCGCTCCTTGTTTTTCCGCCTTATTCTCCCTATGTTTTTCCCATGGAATTCAGAAGCATCCTGTACACAGCCGCCGGGCGCATTGCCCGCATCACGCTGAACCGCGTGGAACAGCGCAATGCGCTGGATGAGGGTATGGTGAACGAGCTCATCACGGCCGTGGGGATGGGGTCACGTGACCCAGCCGTGAAGATTCTCCAGCTGACGGGTACGGGGAAGACGTTCTGTACTGGGCTGGATACGGCGACACTCGAGCGGCTCTCTGTCGCCGATCTCGAACAGCACCGTACCGACGCGATCCGGCTTTCGACCTTGCTGCGCTCGCTGTATGAATCACGCAAACCCGTGATTGCGGTTGTGAACGGCCCGGCTCTTGCGGTCGGGTGCGGCATTGCGTGTGCGTGTGACTTCGTGCTCGCCGCACGCGACAGCGCGCGCTTCGGCTGCCCGGACGTGCAGATGGGCGTGATGCCCGCACTGGTGATGGTCTTCCTCTGCAAAAGGGTTGGGGAGGGGAGGGCACGGGAGCTTGTGCTGGGCGGCGACAGCGTCACTGCAACGGAAGCACATCGCATGGGACTGGCCAGTGCCGTGTGTGCGGACGACAAACTCGCGCAGGAGGCAGATGTGCTCGCCGACACGCTGCTTCGACGGAACAGCGGTACCGCGATGGCGATGACGAAGGAACTGCTCGGGAAACTGGCGGGGTTGAATATGCCCGATGCCCTGGACTTCGCGACGAATATGAGCGCGGCGTCGGGCATGACCGCTGAGGGGAGGCGCGGCGTTCAGGAACATTTGAGCAAGCAACAGCCCGAATGGTGAGCACGATGCACGAAGAGCTCCTACGCACAATCCGCAGCGTTCCCGATTTCCCGAAGAAGGGAATTGTCTTCCGCGACATTACCACGCTCCTGAAGGACCCTTCGGCGTTCGCGCGCGCGTCCGACATCCTGTATGAACGCTACATGCGAGACCGCATCGACAAGGTGGTGAGCGTGGAATCGCGCGGATACATACTCGGTGCGGTGCTCGCCTACCGGCTGAACGCCGGGTTCGTGCCCATCCGCAAGCCGGGCAAGCTTCCCGCGAAAACCTTGCGGGAGGAATATACCCTTGAGTACGGCAAAGACGCCGTGGAAATGCATGCAGATGCAATCCGCCGCGGCGAACGGATCCTTCTCCACGATGACCTCCTCGCCACCGGCGGCACCATCACCGCGGCGTGCCGCCTGGTCGAACGGGCGGGAGGCACCATCGCCTCCATCAGTTTTCTCATCGAACTGAGTTTTCTCAACGGGCGGCAGAAGCTGGGAGACTACGATGTCTTCAGCATCATCCGCTATGACAGTGAGTAACCGACAGGCGGGATGAAACAACCGGCGCCGGGCGACCCCGACGCCGGTTGTGTATTTGGCCCCATGTCATACCGCCTGCATCCGTCACAATGTGATCACGTTCACCGGGTAGTGCCATGAAGACCATCATCGAACCGTTCAAGATAAAGTCCGTCGAACCCATTGTGTTCACCACCGTTGCACAGCGGGAAGAAGCCCTGCGGCGCAGCCACTATAACACTTTTCTGATACCGGCGGCGGAGGTGCTGATCGACCTGCTCACGGACAGCGGCACATCGGCCATGAGCGCGGAGCAATGGGCGGGGATCATGCGGGGCGACGAATCCTATGCAGGGGCACGATCGTTCTACCGCTTCGAATCATGTGTGCACGATCTCACGGGGATGACGCATATCATCCCGACGCACCAGGGGAGGGCGGCGGAGAGGATTCTGTTTTCCATCGTCGGCGGCGCCGGGCAAGTGATTCCCAGCAACTCGCATTTCGACACGACGCGGGCAAACGTCGAGTTCTCCGGCGCTGAAGCGGTGGACCTGCTCTGTGAAGAAGGCAACGATCCGGATCTCATCGCGCCGTTCAAAGGGAACATGGATGTGGAGGCGCTCCGGCAACTCATCGCGCGAGTCGGTGCGGCGCATATTCCGCTCTGCATGTTGACCATCACGAACAATTCCGGCGGTGGACAACCGGTGTCACTTGAGAATATCCGTCAGGTCAAGACAGTCTGCGCGCAGCACGGCATTCCGCTGTTCCTGGATGCCTGCCGTTTCGCCGAGAATGCATTCTTCATCAAGCTCCGTGAACCGGGGTGCGCCGGCAAGAGCGTGAAATCCATCTCCCAGGAAATGTTCGCTCTCGCAGACGGCGCAACGATGAGTGCAAAAAAGGATGCTCTGGTGAACATGGGGGGCTTTCTCGCCATGAATGACTCCTTGCTCGCAGCAAAAGCGCGCAACCTGCTCATCATCACGGAAGGATTTCCCACATACGGCGGCCTTGCCGGCCGGGACCTTGAGGCCATTGCGCAGGGCCTGGTGGAAATTCTCGAGGAGCCCTATCTCCGGTACCGCCTCCGTTCTGTAGAGTATCTCGGCGAACGATTGACCTCGGCAGGGGTTCCTATCCTCCAGCCCCCCGGAGGCCATGCCATCTATCTGAACGCGAGAAAGTTCCTTCCGCACATACCGGTCGAACAATATCCCGGACAGGCCCTGGTGATCGAACTTTACCGTCATGCCGGGATCCGATCAACGGAGATTGGCAGTGTAATGTTTGGAAAATATGATATCGGCGGTCATCTGGTTCCCGCGCGTATGGAGCTCGTTCGGCTGGCAATCCCGCGCCGAGTCTACACACAGAGCCATATCGACTACGTCGTGGAGGCCGTCATCGAGGTGTTCCAGCACCGCGACGCGCTGAAGGGCTATCGCATTGTTGAGGAACCACCTGTGCTGCGTCACTTCACTTCCAAGTTCGCTCCCGTTGTTTAACGCGCTGAAAATGCGTATAGTATAAGAATTTCGGATAACGCCTCGATGCTGAAATGCCCTGTGTGTGGAACGGAGAACGGCGACCTTGAGACGGTGTGCAGGTCGTGCAAGGGCTTCATACAGGCAAAAGTGGATACGCTCGACCTGTTTAGCACCGTTTGGGGGCTGATGGATCAGCCAAGCCGCACGTTCCGGCGGATTGCGATCGCGAAGACCAAGAACTACGTGATCGCGCTGAGCGCCGGGATCGGCATCGCGCTCGTGTATCTCTACTTCTGGCACTGGCAGATGGCTGTGCGGATGCCCAGTCTGGTCACGCTCCTGGGAATCGGCTTGCTCGCCGGTCCACCCCTGGGAAATCTGCTGATCGCACTGGGCTCCGTTGTTATCCGGTTCATCCTGCGGATCAGGGGCGTCTCGCTTTCATTCCGCAGTGCTTTTGCGCTGCTGTCGTATGCGGGAGTTCCGGTAGTCGCGTCGCTTATCGCGGTGATGCCGGTGGAGATTGCGGTTTTCGGCATCTTTTTCTTTGACAACAATCCGCCGCCAATAGTCATCAACCCTGTCGCCTATATCGGGCTCCTCGGCCTCGATACGCTTGCCGGATGCTGGTCGATCGTTTGGATCGTGCTGGGGATCCGATCCGCCACCGGAGCGTCATGGGTCTGGTCGATCATTCCGGCCCTCGTGGTCGGAGCTCTGATCGCATTGCTGGTCACGGGATTGCGGCCATTCTGAGATGATGGATCCCGCGCGATTCGAGCAGATTGTCGAAGAAGAGTTCGAGAGAGTCCCGGAACTCTTCCGGCGGAATCTCGAAAACGTGCGCATCGTTGTTGAAGAGGAACCGCACTCTCAGCGGCTGCGCAGCCGGGGGTTGTTGCTGGGGCTGTACGAGGGAGTCCCGCTCAGCAAACGGGGCAGCGATTATGGCGTGTATCCGGTGGTGCCTGACACCATCACCCTGTTCCGAAGGAACATCGAAGCGATATCGGCCGACGAAGAGGAAATCCGGCGTCAGATCCGTGTAACATTGATCCATGAAATCGGACACTACTACGGCATGTCGGAGGCGGAGATCCGCCATGCCGGATACTGATTGACAGAGTTCTTACGAGAAAGGAAGCGCGCATATGCCCAAAGTTCTGTTTACGATATCGTACACGGTCAAGCCGGACTCCCGGGATGCCTACCTGCAGCATGTGAAGGGCCTGCGGGAGCATCTCCGGACACAAGCCCAAAAAGACTACTCGTTGTACGAGGCGAAAGGAAAGAAGGATCAGTTCATGGAAGTGTTTGTGAGTGAGAGTCTGGAGGAATTTGACGCGCTGGAGGACAATCTCGATCCGGAAACGGAGTCGATGATAGCCAAAGTAGAAGAGTTTGTCGACGAAAAAGGAATGAAGTACTCGACGATGGTCGAAGTCCAATAGGCCTGCCGTGGTCCAGAAGATCGATCCAATTGCGCGGTTCATGCAGGAGCATTCCGTCACTCTCCTGCAGCTTTCTGCCCTGAACCGCGCCTCCCGTGAGTTGGAGGAACGGGGATTTTCGGCAGAAGCATTCGGGCGGGTCCTCAGCGCGCTCGATTTCCTGCAAGAGGAAGTAGGCCATCACAATGCCCGGGAAGAAAAGGCGCTTTTTCCCGTGCTTGACAGATACGTTGAGGGACCTACGTCCGTAATGCGTCTGGAGCACAAGACGCTGAAACGTGAACTCCGGCGGCTCAAGACCTCGGTAAAGGCAGTTGCGCAGAGACACTCTTCGAAACGGGCCATCAAGGAGATGAGAGCACAATCCGGGCTGGTGGTTCAGCAGTTTGTGAACCACATCCACAAAGAAAACAACATACTTTTTCCCCTCGTACAGAAGTTCCTTACGCAGGATGCACTCCGCGAAATTGCCCGGAGAATGGCGTAGAACATATGCGAGCGCGAAAATACCCCTCGAATGAATCTCATCCGGCACACTTAATCTCTTGAAACTCAAACAGCTACGCAGAATTAACTCAACAACAATCTCGCTTAGGTGGGATGATGATCACGCGGGTCCGGTTTCTATGCGGTCGATGCGGGATGCGTGTCCTTGCGCCGGCTGCCAGGGAGAGACTGTGCTGCTTCATCACTTCGCCGCGCCGGAGAAGAGCCCTTTGGCGCCGGAAGCTTATGACCTGAAAAATGTGGAGGTCGTCGGCAACTATGCGATCAAACCATCCTGGGGAGACGGACACGACCAGGGGATCTATACATGGGAGCACTTACGCTCTTTGTGTGAATGTCCTGAGTGCTCCGCACGAAGGAGAGCCGGCTCGGCCCGAGGAGATGGACAGTGAGCGACGCCGTCGATGTGAAGCTCATCCTTGAGAGGTTCCCTTATGGCGTCTTCGTCGTGGCCACTACCTCACCTGAAGGTGCAGTGCTGGGAATTATGGCCACATGGGTCACGCAAGTCTCATTCGAACCGCCTCTTATTGCATTCGCCGTCGAAACGGGAGGGGACTTCGGTCAGGCTCTCGCGAGGGCCGGGCGGTTCTCGCTGAATCTCCTTCGCAGCGGTGATCTCCGGCTGGCAACGGAGATACTGAAGTCCGGTCCGTTACTTGAGGAGAATGGGGCCGGCAAAGAGTTTGTGCTTTCCACAGAAGATTCTCCGGTGCTGCGGCAATCGGCAGGGGCGCTCCTGTGCCGCATCACGCAGACGCGCGAAGCGGGGGACCATCAGCTCATCGTTGCAGAAGTGACCGGAGGGTTTGATGCTCAGGGTACGGAAGCAATGACGCTTCGCGAGACGGGCTGGAAGTACCGCAGGAAGAATTCGAAGAATCCATAAAGGAACGGCAGATGGCCGCGATCGATACGTTCGAAAACAGCATCGCGCAAATGACGGCCGCACAACGACAGATGTTGTCGGGCTTCATC
>DAINBR010000078.1:0-11448 GCA_036732865.1 Bacteroidota bacterium
CCACTTCCAGAACCGGGGCATGACAAGCGGCGTGTATGTGTACAGACTCACCTCGGGGAACGTCGCGCTCACCCGGACGATGCTTCTTTTGAAATAGACCCCCTCTTCACCCTCGATGCTATCAGTGCACCTGCCCAGAGTAGGAAGCTGGCAACCAGGCCGAGGAAGAGCACCCGGCGCAGGAGGTACGTCTCTCCGCCTTCTGTCGGATAAAAGGAGTACGCCAACTGGGGTTTGAACAGGTACCGCTCCACGTTGCCTGTAAGAAACGCCCGGTCCGTAAATAGCCCGGTGTAGATATCCCGGACATCCTCGACATTCGGAGGACGGCGGTATTTGAGAATCGAGTGTGCCGTAAACTCGTTCCGTATGTTTGCGTTGCAGAGCGGGAAGGAGACGCTCATGACCGTGTCGGTCCGCGGCACTCCGGGAAGCTTCTCCCATGCATAGTCCACGTAGATCCTGGCAAATGTACTGTCAAAGGCATTCTGCTGGTTCAGGTGAAACAGCTCCGCCGTGTTGAGCACTTCCCCCTGTTTGTTGGCGATGTATATCTGCCCCTGTGACAAATCCACAAACGCCCACCGATTCTGTTCCCGGATAAACGACTCCGCAAACGCGTGGCCCGTATACACGATGGTGTTGTCCTGTGTGCGGGCCCCGAACACGAAACGCGTGGGAATGCCCGCCATATTTGCCCAGAAAACGTATATCTGCGCATTCTGCGTACACCACCCTTTCCCTGTCCCGGCGACCATTTCGTTGTACAGAGTCCACGGGTCCATCCACCTCTCTTCATCTTTGGGGACACCGCCTGTTCCCTTGAGTTTCTTTCGGAGAAAAGGAATCAGTTTCTCCATTTTTACGAAAGTCGGATCCGTGAACAGAATGCCGATGTCTTGTTTGAGAACGCGTTGCGCATCAGCCAGATTCCTTTCTCCCACATACCCGTAGTCATCGACCCAGTCGGCGATGGTGAATTGTTCGAATTCTCCGCAGGCGACATTTGAGCGGACGATGTAGACATCCTCATGCTGCATACCGAGGGAGCCGTAAAACTCCCGGGAGAAGAAGCGAACGCTGATCTCAATCGTTGGGCAATAATTCTTGGAAACGGGTATGAGATGGTAGGTGTGGAGCTTCTGGTCTGCCGTATCGATGCGGAATACAGGCTGCATTCCGGCGGCAGTTTGCGCTTGCGCACCATCCGTGAGCACCCGCCATTCCGCAATATCCTGGTTGCACACGAGGTGCAGCTGCAATGTGTCGCGGTTCTGCACCGTCCATTTCTGGATTGTGGGGATATCCAGGGGGTAATACAGTGTCGCGTAGGAGGTCGGCATAAACGACGACTCCCATTCGCGCGTGAGGAAGACATACAAGTTGGCGACCAGGGCAATCACAAACAGGAATGCGGCAAAGTAGGTGGACCAGGGTTTTCGTCTCATTGCGGGTACCTTGAGGGGAGAGTCAGTGTGGACTGGTAGTGGAATACAACATAGTAAATGCTCCAATTGCATTCAAGGATTCATCCGTTGCATTTCGCTTCTGATTTTCCAATATTATGCAAAACTGATCGGAATATGCACCATCTTTCGCGAATTTTGTCCCTGATATCTGCGTTCTGCTGTCCATTGCTCCTCTCATCGTGTGGATCCAGAAGCAGTAATGCCCCCCCGGAGTCTCCGGCAACGCCTGCATCGATGACCGTTCAGGGCATTGTCGTCATTCCGCAACCGTTGGACAACGCCGTTCGTTCCTCCGGAACCGTCCTCGCCTCGGAGGCCGTCGACCTCGCCCCCGAAGCTGCGGGGCGCGTCGAGCGTATAGGTTTCCGGGAAGGATCGAGGGTCAAGAAGAACGATGTGCTTGTAAAGATCAACGACGACGATTTGCAGGCGCAGCTCCGGAAGACCGAACTGCAGATTCAGCTCTCTGCCGACCAGGAAAAACGCCAGCGGTATTTGTACGACAAGAACTCGATCAGCAAGGAGCAGTATGATATTGTTCTCAGTCAGCTGAACATGCTGAAGGCTGATCGGGACAATCTTCTGGCGTCAATCCGCAAACGCGAGGTGCGAGCGCCGTTTGACGGCATTGTGGGCCTCCGGTACGTGAGCGAGGGGGCGTACGTCACACCGACAACACGCATCGCTTCGATGCAGAAGGTCAATCCACTGAAAGTGGATTTTTCCATACCGGAGAGATACGCGGGTGAGGTTAGAGTCGGCGACCGTGTCCTGCTGCGCAGTGAGGAGAAGAACATCGAATTCACGGGAAAGCTCTATGCCATCGAACCCAGAATCGACCAGCAACTGGGAACGCTGCAACTGCGGGCGATGTTTGATAACAAGGGCGAGCGGATCATTCCGGGAGCATTCGTGCAAATTGAACTGCACCTCAAAAGCATCCCCAACGCACTGATGATCCCCACACAAGCCGTCATCCCCGTCCTGAAGGGTCAAACCGTCCTGGTGCGGAAGCACGGCGTGGTGCGATCCGTCCCCGTGAAGACCGGCCTTCGCACATCGACCAGCGTGCAGATCACCGACGGGCTCGCACCCGGCGACACAGTGATTACCACGGGCATTATGCAGCTGCGGCCCGGCATGCCGGTAAACGTGAGCGTGTCTGAACGATGAGTCTCGCCTCCATTAGCATCAAGCGACCCGTCCTTGCGATCGTGATGTCGCTGGTGATCGTGTTGTTCGGACTCATCAGTGCCACATTCCTCGGCGTTCGAGAGTACCCTGCCATTGACCCCCCGATCATCAGCGTCCGTGCAAACTACGCCGGAGCAAATGCCAGCGTGGTGGAGTCGCAGATCACCGAGCCGCTTGAAAAGGCGCTGAACGGCATTCCGGGGGTCCGCATTATCTCATCGAGAAGCAGTCAGGGTTCGTGCAACATCGTTGTGGAGTTCAATCTGGATGCGGACCTGGAAGCCGCAGCCAACGATGTGCGGGACAAGGTGTCCGGGGCTTTGCGATCGCTTCCGCAGGACATTGATGCACCCCCCGTCGTCACGAAGGCCGACGCCAATGCGGATGCGATCATCTCTGTCACCGTCACAAGTGACACCCGGAATCAGCTGGAGATCAGCGACTACGCCGAAAACGTCCTTGCCCAAACGATTCAGACCATTCCCGGCGTCAGCGCCACGTGGATCATGGGGCAGAAGCGCTACTCGATGCGTCTCTGGATGAATCCCGCCAAACTTGCCGCCTACAGTTTGACCCCACTCGATGTGCGCACGGCCTTGAGCAGGGAAAACGTGGAACTGCCGTCGGGAAAAATCGCCGGCAACCAGACAGAACTCATCGTCAACACCAAGGGCCGGCTCAAAACTGTCGATGAATTCAATGACTTGATTATCAAGGCGGACGGCAGGAACACGGTGCGTTTTTCCGACATCGGTTCTGCAAACCTCGGTCCCGAAAACGAGGAGACGTACCTGAAACTGGGCGGAACACCTATGGTCGGCGTCTGGATCGTCCCCCAACCCGGCAGCAACTATGTCGAGATCGCGGATGAGTTCTACAAACGGTTCGAGCAAATCCAGAAGGACCTGCCGGCCGACCTGAAGCTCAACGTCGCCGTCGACAACACCCGCTTCATCAGGCGATCCATCACGGAAGTGGAAGAGACAATACTCCTCGCCGTGACGCTCGTCATTTTGATCATCTGGATATTCTTCCGCGACTGGATCATCGCAATCCGTCCGTTGATTGACATTCCCGTCTCGTTGATCGGTGCTTTTTTCATCATGTATCTCATGGGCTTCACCGTCAATATCCTGACCTTGCTGGCGATCGTCCTGGCCACAGGCATCGTGGTTGACGACGGCATCGTGGTGACGGAGAATATCTTCAAGAAGGTGGAACAGGGCATGACGCCGATGGAGGCGGCATTCGCCGGTTCCCGGGAGATCTTCTTCGCAGTCATCTCCACCTCCATCACCCTTGCCGCGGTGTTCCTGCCGATTATTTTCCTCGAAGGCTTCGTCGGCCGGCTCTTCCGCGAATTCGGCATCGTCATCGCCGGGGCCGTGCTTATTTCGGCGTTCGTCTCGCTTTCCCTGACGCCCATGCTGAATGCCCGGATGATCCGCAAAAAGCGAAAACACACCCGGTTTTACGAGCTCACAGAACCGTACTTCGAGCGGATGAACCGGGTGTACGAACGACTCCTGGACACGTTCATGAAACACCGGTGGTGGGCCGGCGGCATCATCGCCCTCTCCCTGGCGCTCATCGTGATCATCGGCACCACGCTGCAGTCGGAACTCGCGCCGCTGGACGACAGGAGTTTTCTCCGCGTGAATGTCACGGCCCCTGAGGGGACATCCTTCGAATACACCGATGCGTTCATGGATCGTCTGGCGGCATTCATCAACGATTCGATCCCCGAGGTGCGTTCCTGTATGGCCGTCACGGCTCCCGGATTCGGTGGAGGCTCGGTGAATTCCGGGAGTGTGCGGGTCAGGCTTTCCGACCCCTCGGAACGGGACCGATCGCAGCAGGAGATCGCCGACTATATCACCGCGAAGACACGACTGATGACCGAAGCGCGTGTATTCGTGAACCAGGAGCAGACGATCTCAGCCAGCGGAGGCGGTGCACGCGGGGGTATGCCGGTGCAGTATGTGATACTGAACCAGAATTTCGACAAACTCCGACAGGCCCTCCCGCAATTCATGGATGAGGTGGGCAAGAGCGACGTGTTTCACAATTCCGATGTCAACCTGAAATTCAACAAGCCACAGATTGATCTGAGTATCGACCGGAACCGGGCGCAGAACCTCGGGGTCTCAGTCATGGATATCGCCCAGACCCTCCAGCTGGC
This sequence comes from Bacteroidota bacterium, assembly GCA_036732865.1. GTDB lineage: Bacteria > Bacteroidota > Ignavibacteria > UBA10030 > UBA6906 > Fen-1255. Next base: position 4,846 of record DAINBR010000078.1, read on the forward strand.
TTTCAGCGGCCAGCGATTTTCCTATTTCGAAATGAACGGTTTCCAGTACCAGGTCATCGGACAGGTGGATCGGGCGAACCGTGATGAGCCGCTGGATCTGAGATCGTTGTACGTCCGGAACGACCGGGGTCAGCTTGTGCAGATGGACAATCTCGTGGTCATGAGAGAGGAAAGCGCTCCGCCCGAGGTCTACCATTTCAACCGTTTCAAAGCGGCCACGGTGAGCGCCAGCCTTGCCCCCGGCAGAACCATCGGCGACGGCATTGACGAGATGAACCGCATTGCGAAAAGTGTGCTCGACGATTCCTTCCGCTCGGCCCTCGCGGGCGCTTCGCGGGACTTTTCGGAAAGCTCATCGAATATCGTGTTCGCCTTCCTGATGGCCCTGATCCTGGTCTACCTCGTTCTTGCCGCCCAATTCGAGAGCTTCAGGGACCCGTTCACGATCATGCTCACCGTCCCGCTGGCACTGGCCGGTGCGCTGATTTCACTCTGGGTGTTCGGCCAGACGCTGAATATCTTCAGCCAGATCGGCATTATTATGCTTATCGGCCTCGTTACGAAAAACGGGATTCTCATTGTGGAGTTTGCTAATAAGCAGAAGGCGAAGGGGAAGGATCTCCTGGAGTCGGCGCGATTTGCTGCGGCATCGAGATTCAGACCCATCCTCATGACCAGCCTCGCCACCATGCTCGGAGCACTTCCGATCGCGCTCGCTCTGGGCGGCGGGGCAAAGAGCCGCATTTCCATGGGTATTGTAGTGATTGGCGGGCTCCTCTTCGCGTTCATTCTCACCCTCTTCGTCATACCCGCGATGTACACCTTCTTCTCAAAAGAGCACAAGCCCGCGGAGGCCCTTCACTTGAGCCAAAGCACCGGTTGACGGTACGGAAAATTCCGCACCACCTCGTCCACCGACGGATCCGCCTCGAGCGTCTTCCAGAGGTCTATGTAGGAGTGTTCATGAAATGCCAGCCCGGCGAGGAGCAGGGCAGGATGCCTGACAGGCCAGTATTCATGGTACATGACGTCGGGAGGTTTCTGCCAGGTCCGCTTGTCCCGGATGAACGGGACCATGAACTCCACGCCTCGTTTGAATGATCTCCCATCAGGCAACCCAAAGGCAAACAGGTCCTCCCCGCCCAACAAACCAATCTGGCAGACCATTGCCATCGCATCCAGGGTGAAGAGGCTGTACCCATACGGCTTCGTCCGCTGCAATTCCTTCGGGAAGCTCCCGTCACCAGCCATCTGCTCGGGCAGCATTACTTCTCTGAAGAACGCAACGCACGAATCCATCAGCGCCCTGTCGTTCAGCAGAAGCGCATACGCGCCGACCTGGACTGTCAAGCAGACCGTGTGGTTGTTCCCCAGTCCGCGCTCTTCCAAGCCATAGGGATGGGTTGTAAGCCATCCCGTCAATTGCCGGAACCAGCTTTTCAGCGAAGCCAGATCGATGCCCTTGAGATAGCCCGACCTTTCCAGGGTCCTAATGGATTGGGCGACCTCAGCCAGGTGAACACCATCAATGACCCCCGGCGCCCGCCCGGTACAGACCCCTTTGATTGCCTGGGAATAGGTGAAGTGGGGGTTCATCATTGTGGTGGTGTCGATGAACCAGGCGCTGAGGTGCTTCATCGCGCGGTCGGCATACAACCGGTCACCGGTGAGCTTGAACGCGGCGACGAGTGCGGGGACGGCGATGCTCATCGTGCGCAGCACATTACGATGGGCAACGAAGTTTTCCGGATTCGTGTGGCCATCCCGTCGGATGTACGGCCCCTGGGGATGTCCGGGATCGGGCCACCAATAGTCCCCTTCGGAGAAATAATCGTGCATCCCTCCGGCGGATCTTCCGCATGTAAAGGCCGTGACCGTTTGCGGTTCAGTACTTAGCAGGCTGTCTGCCAGCCTTACCACACGCGGGCGCTCCCACCGTGCAATTTCACTTTTCGCAGAGTCGAGGTCCCCGCAGATGACACGGTCGCACGACAGCACCATAAGTGCCAGAGCCCATGTTTCTCTCAGGCCATGCGGCACCCTGCGTTTCCATTCCCACGGAGTCTTTAACATACCTGGACGAAATCCATTCCTGTTATTGCTGCAAATTTGCGGAGTCGCGACGCGACATGACCCAGACCAATTGCACAATGGTGGGCCGGACTTTCCTTGTTCCACGCGTCGACAAAGCCCTTCACGCCGAGAGCGAACCGATAACGACTGTTCGTGTTTCCGATTTCGAGGATCGGACCGGGCACTGATGCACCTTCCGCCGTCAGGAGTTTCAGCTTGCCGTCGCGGGTCTGCACGACCGCGAGGAGAGTCACCGGGCCATTCCGCACACGCATCTCCACGGAGAGTCCGTGCCCGGGCTTTCCGTGGTAGACACCCAGCGGCTTGAGCACCGGTTTCCCTTCCGCAATCCCGATGTGGCCCGGACCGTCGTGGCCGAGGAGCACGACATCATCATCAAAATCCATGGCGTAGAACTCGCTGAACGATCCGCCTGCGCCAAAGGCGTCCATGATTTTCATGGCCTGCGCGTTCTTCACCTCACACTCCCCCGCAACGGGGACGTGCCGGGCGGTCAGCAGCGAGTTCCCGACAATGATCGATGAGATGATATCCTCTTCTTCACTGCCGGGATTTCCTTCATAGTAATAGGCAATGGCTCCCAGGCTTTTCTCGGCCACCAGCCGATCCAGTGCGCACGCGGTCCGCGCCGCCCGCTCGATCTCCTCGGCAAGGCACTCCGCGGAAACCGCAAATGTCTGATGGATCTCCCCGATCTTTGCCTGCAGATCGGCTTGTGTGACTTTTCCCCGGTGATGCCTCAGAAGATCGATCTCCAGATGCTCCACATGAGTCCCGAACACCGAGGTTTGCATTGTGGGGTCCGAGTACACATCGAGCATGCCGTTATAGTAGTGCCCAACGATGCCCAGACGGTTCGTCTGCATCGTCTCCGCCACCCGCGCGGCCTCCACCCACTCCCCGATCTCCGACCATGCAGAGGCGTCGGTAAGCGTCCCCGTGATCTGATGGAATGGTATGCCCGAACGATGGAATACGCTTGCGACTTCCGGAATCGCACACGCCTGGCAGAAGGCAAGCCATTCTCCGGTCATCGCCCCGCGATCGCGAAGAGCATTGAACCGTTCGTAGTCGATGCGGCTCTCCGGCTGCAGGTTGAGCACAACAATGGGCACGTGCGTGGTACGTACCGCCTGGAGAACCGTGGACGACAGGGCATAGGTGGAAACATACAGGAACACGATGCGCACAGCCTCCGTCGCAAATAGGCCGGCAGTGCGTCGAGCTTTCTCCACACTGTCCACCAGGCCGGCAGAAACCACGTCAGCCCCGAAACCGGACAGGCGGGTGTTGATCTGACCGAGATAGCCTTCCAGCCTTTCACGCAACCCTGGGAACTGGCCCCAATACGTATCAAGGCCAACGCCGAAAAGCCCGATGCGGAGTGGAGCGGCTTGAGTCGGAATTGAGGAGGACGGATTCATGGCGTGGCAGCTGTTGATTGTGGGTTCAACCGGCCCTCCCTTTCTGCTCAATCCGGGCCCATGTATCCTTCAGCGTCACGATCCTGTTGAATACGGGCGCACCGGGTTTGGAGTCTTTCGCATCCGCACAAAAATACCCAAGCCGCTCAAACTGAAATCGTGCTCCGGGCGTCGCCTGCGCGAGCTTCGGCTCCACCTTGCACCGCGGAAGAACCTTCAGCGACTCCGGATTGAGGTTGACCAGGAAATTCTCCGATTCCGCAACTTCACTGGGGTCATGTTTGACGAAGAGCCGGTCGTACAGACGCACCTCGGCGTCAATGGCATGGGGAGCTGAAACCCAGTGAATTGTCCCTTTTACCTTGCGCTTGGCCGAGGGTGCCCCGCTTCTTGTTTCAGAATCATACGTGCAATGGAGCTCAACGATGTTACCCGCATTGTCCTTGATAACTTCCTCGCACCTGATGATGTACGCAGACCGCAATCGCACTTCCTTTCCGGGGCTGAGTCTGTGATATTTTGGCGGTGGTACCTCGCGGAAGTCATCCTGCTCGATATAGATCTCCCGTGAAAACGGCACCAACCGCGTTCCGGCGGCTTCCTCCTCCGGGTTGTTGAGTGAAGCGACCTCTTCCGTCCTGTCCGCAGGATAGTTGGTCAGAATCACTTTGAGCGGGCTGAGCACCGCCATGGCCCTCTGTGCATGGGCGTTCAAATCCTCACGGACACTCCATTCCAGCAATTCAACATCGATAATGCTGTCCTTCTTGGAGACGCCGATCTTCTCGCAAAAGGTGCGAATAGACTCGGGCGTGTACCCCCTTCGCCGGTATCCGGCAATGGTAGGCATGCGGGGGTCATCCCAACCCGCCACATGGTTCCCCTGGACGAGTTGTAGCAGCCTTCGTTTGCTCAGCACCGTATAGCTGAGATTCAACCGGGCAAACTCTATTTGTTGCGGGTGGTAGACTCCCAGGGCATCGAGGTACCAGTCGTAGAGCGGCCGGTGATTCTCGAATTCAAGTGTGCAAATGGAGTGGGTGATCTGTTCGATCGAGTCCTCAAGGCCGTGCGCCCAATCATACGTCGGGTAAATCGGCCACGCATCCCCCTGCCGGTGGTGCGACTCGTGGACGATCCGGTACATGATCGGATCACGAAGGTTGATATTCGGCGACGCCATGTCAATTTTCGCCCGGAGCGTACGGGAACCATCTGGAAATTCCCCGTTCCGCATTCGTGTGAACAGGTCAAGATTTTCTTCCACAGTGCGGTTACGGTAGGGACTCTCTTTCCCCGGCTCCGTGAGGGTGCCGCGTGTTTCGCGAATCTCGTCCGCGGTCAGGTCACAGACGTACGCCTTGCCTTTCTTGATCAGGTCAATGGCCCACAGATACATCTGTTCGAAGTAGTCCGAGGCGTAGAAGACCCTCTTCTGGATGTCACCTGCAATCCACTTTACGTCCTCGATGATGGAATCGACATATTCCTGTTCCTCTTTTTCGGGGTTCGTGTCGTCGAAGCGGAGGTTGCATATTCCACCCGCATGCTCCTTCGCAATCCCATAATTGAGATGGATGGACTTTGCATGACCGATATGCAGGTAGCCGTTCGGTTCGGGAGGGAAACGCGTGTGCACCCGACCCTGATATTTGCCCGTTAGAAGGTCCCCCGCGACGATTTCGCGGACGAAATCAGCTTTTTCGTTGACAGACATGACGCTCCAGGAGTGTGCGTGATCGAATAACTAAAAGTACGCAAAATGCACGGGGTTTTCAATTATCCCGGCTTCTTCTCCACAACAATCAGGAATCCCTTACCTGCAGGTATCGTCAGACTTGCGAGCATCACATCCTGTCGGCCCTCCTGAAAACCGGGAATGGCAGGAATGCTCACCGTACATTCTGCCGGGTCGATGCCGATCTTTTCCCAGTCAAGAGCGAGCGCACAGGACACATCCTGCTCTCCCCACCCCGCAACGGCAATGATGCTCTGGCCGACCCCTTTGTACAGTGTGGCCTTCACGAGTGCGTGCCCCGTCTTCACGGGGTTTTCTTTGTCCCAGTACCCTACCATGCTCTTTGAGGTGATGCCATAGGCGTCCCAGAATCTCCAGAGTTGTGACGGATCACCCGCCCAACCCGGCCGGTTGGTAATGCCGTACACCATTCCCCTCCAGGGATTCCCTCCGCCATTCAGCATCTGGCCGGTGAGGCCGAACGGTATTCCGGAGACTTCGATCAGCCAGTGATCGGGAAGCCGGCTATAATCCCGCATTTCACCTATCCAGACAAGATCGATGTACGGGAGAAGGTCCATATACAAGTTCAGGCAGTTGGTGAAGCCGGCCTTGTCGTTGAAGTGATTCCAGCTGTGGAAGTCAATGCGGCCTTCCGGGCGATGCCGGTCAATCAGCTTTCGGGCCCGCCGTACGGTCTCTCGGTCGAGAGCGGAATCATCGATATAGACGCCGTCGATGCCTATATGTTCCAACATCCAATCCAAACCGCCGATGTAGAAATTGTTCAGCCTGCCATCGGGGGTGGTGATGACAGCCAGGTCAAGTTCCCCCTGGAAAGGCCCTTCCTTGATCCAATTCAGCCAAGCGGGGATGTACTTCTCCTTGAGGTTTCGCTTCAGCCACTCATCCGGGCCCTTCGGATTGATGATGGTCGTACATGCGCTCGCCGGCCCGGGATAGATGATCTCTCCGTTGAGACTGTTGAAGGCCCAGAACTCAGGGAGGTTCTTTGTCAGTTCACGCGTGGTATAGTACAGTTTCAACCGTTTGTGTGCCCGGTGCGCACTGTCGGCCAACAGGCGGAGAGCCGGCACGTTCTCGTCGAGATAGGGATAGTTAATGAACGGATAGAGATCTTCGGCATGGTGGATGTTGATGATGTTTGCACCAACGCTGTCGGCCATGGCGATCTTGCGAAATGCATTGGTGCCGCCTCCGTGGAAATACCGGTCACCCCAGCGCACGCCGGTATCGATGGTCCGGAACGGCGTCACGAGAATTTCAAAATCGAAATGCATCTCCTGGCCTGCAGTAAGTCTCCGGGGAGCGGAATATGCCCTGATA
>DAINBR010000079.1:0-11371 GCA_036732865.1 Bacteroidota bacterium
ATTCACTGCGAGTGCGAACTACGACCTGATCAACCGGCAGTTCGCCGCGCCCCAGATCACGGTGTACCGGGATCTCCATTGCTGGGAAATGAACTTCTCGTGGGTACCAACGGGATACTACAGGAATTACCGGCTGGAGATACGTCTGAAAGCGCCCCAATTGAAGGATGTGAAGCTCACGAAACAGGCCAGCGGGAGGGACCTGTTCTAGGCTGACTGCTTCCTCTCTTCGAACCTGTACACCGGCTCTTTTTTCCTCAGGATCACATCCCGCGTGATAGTACAACCCGACACGCCCTGTTTATCGGGGAGCGTGTACATGACCTCGGTCATGACCTCCTCGAGGATTGACCGGAGCGCACGCGCCCCGGTGCCCCGTTCCATTGCTTTCTGGACGACGGTCTTCAGGGCAGTTTCCTCGAACACGAGGTCCACACCTTCCATTCTGAACAAGCGTGCGTACTGCTTGACGATGGCGTTCTTGGGGCCCGTCAGGATATTCAGCAGGGCATCCTCACTCAGCGACTGCATTGCACTGATCAGGGGCAGGCGCCCGACAAACTCCGGAATCATCCCATACTTGATCAGATCTTCAGGTTGCACCATCCGGAGGTACTCGTCGGACTGCACGTCCTTCTTGCCGCGGATGTCGGCGCCGAATCCCATCGGGTTGCGGTTCACCCGGCGCGCAACAATCTTGGAAAGCCCTTCAAATGCTCCGCCGCAAATGAACAGGATATTGCGGGTGTTGATGTTGATCAGGCTTTGTTCGGGATGTTTGCGTCCGCCTTTGGGGGGGACCCCTGCCACCGTGCCTTCCAGAATCTTCAGGAGCGCCTGTTGCACGCCTTCGCCCGACACATCCCTGGTAATGGACGCGCTTTCACTCTTGCGCGCGATTTTATCGATTTCGTCGATATAGACAATCCCGCGTTCCGCCTTCTCCACGTTGTACTCGGCGTTCTGCAGGAGGTGCACCAGTATTGTCTCGACGTCGTCGCCCACGTAGCCCGCTTCGGTCAGCGTAGTGGCGTCGGCGATGGCGAACGGGAGGTCGAGGATCTTTGCCAGAGTCTGCGCGAGGAGAGTTTTGCCGGTGCCGGTCGGACCTATCAGGAGGATGTTGGTCTTCTCGATTTCGACCTCATCCAGTTCGAAGAGGTGGTCCCGGGCGTCGATGCGCTTATAGTGGTTGTACACGGCGACTGCGAGCGCGCGCTTCGCATGGTCCTGCCCGATGACGTATTCATCAAGCGCCGCCTTGATCTGGGTCGGCACAAGGCTCGCACGCGGGCCACGTTTTGCCGTAAATGCCGCAAGGTTGTTCCGGATAATGTCTACCGAACTGGCAACGCAGATGTCACAGATGTAGACATCGGGGCCTGCAATGATGCTCTGCACCTCTTCGGGGGTGCGGCTGCAAAAGGAACAATGAATCTTGTCGCCATTACGAGTGCGCTGGGTCATGGGTTTGTCGCCGAAGCACTATTTTTTCGCTTCGCGCTCCTTTTTGACGTACACGTTGTCGATCAAACCGTATGCTTTGGCGTCTTCCGAAGACATATACCGGTCGCGGTCGGTGTCCTTCTCCAGGCTTTCGAGCGGTCGGCCGCAATGATGGGCCAGGATTTCGTTAAGCCGCCGCTTTGTCCGCAATATCTCCTCCGCCTGGATGCTGATGTCGGATGCGGTTCCCTGTACACCACCCCAGGGCTGATGGATCATGATGCGCGAGTTGGGAAGGGCGGAGCGCTTACCTTTGGTCCCTCCGGCGAGCAGCACCGCACCCATGCTGGCGGCAAGACCGATGCAAATGGTGGACACGTCCGGACGGATGTACTGCATGGTATCGTAAATTGCCAGTCCAGACGACACGCTGCCGCCGGGACTGTTGATATACACGCTGATGTCCTTTTCAGGATCTTCCGATTCCAGAAACAGCAACTGCGCTATGATCAGGCTCGCGACCGTGTCATCGATCGGGGTACCGATGAACACAATCCGTTCCTTGAGCAGGCGAGAGAAGATGTCGTAGGCGCGCTCGCCGCGTCCGGTCTGTTCGACGACCATGGGAACGAGCTGGGCGCGGATATCTGTGATGTGCATTGGATCTCCTTGTTCATCAATTCTGCGGGTCTGTCACGATCTTGTCGGTGATCCGGGCGTGATCCTTGAGGAACGCCGCAATCTTGCTTGTCAGCAGACGATCGCGGATCGCCTCGGAGGTTTTGACATGCGGAAGAAGTTTTTCCTTGGTCAACCCGCTCCGGGCCGCTTCGTCCTCGGCGACCTTATTCAGGTCCGCTTCCGTGACCTCGATGTGCTCTGCGTCCGCGATGCGTTCTTTAATGAGCATCCACTTCGCCTGCCACACGGCATAGACGCGCCGTTCCTCGCGAAACTTTTTGTCGTCGAAGCCCGCCGGCAACTGCCGGTCGCGGGAACGGTTGCGCAGCTCTTCCACGTACGAATCCAGAATGCCATCCACGAGGGCATCCGGTACGCTAAATTCATGCCGGCGGACAATCTCCGAAGCGATATCGTCGGCGACCTTCGCCTCCGCGCGATCCGTCCAATACCGCTCCAGATCGGTGCGAATTGAGGTACGGAACTCGTCGGGCGAACTCACCTTGTCGCGCGTCACTTTCCGTACTAACGCTTCGTCATAGGGTGGAAGTTCGACCTTTTCGATTTTTTTCGCGGTAATGGCGATGTGGACGTCATGTGCGTGGTCGTCGTGCTGCGTTGTATATTTTGTCTTCACCTCTTCGAGCGCTTTGATATTCCGCAACACCCCCTTGATTTCCGGTGTGAGCGAGGAGTCGGCGAGATAGAACCGCACTCCGGCCGACTTCTTGCCAATCAGGGGGGTACCCGCGTCGTCGAGTTCCTGTACATCCGCCGTGACGATGTGCTCATCGTCGGCAGCGAGTTCCGCAGGTGTCGTGGTGCTGTGCACTTTGCGCAGCTGCAGAAGCTCGTCCTCTACCTCCGTATCGGTCACCCGGTGCACAGGCCGCTCCACGGCGATGCCCTTGTACGCCTTCAGATCGACGACGGGTTTGATTTCATACTTGATCTTGAAACGGAAGTGTTCACCACGTTTGAAGTCGATATCCGTCATCGACGGAGTCCCCACCGGATGGATGCTCCGCTCTTCCATCGCTGCGCGGTAGGCATCGTTCGCGATGTCATCAAGAGACTCATGCTCGATGGCCTCACCGTACAGTTTCTTGATCATCTCCAGCGGTGCTTTGCCCTTCCGGAAGCCCCGCAATTCCGCTTTGGCGCGGTATTTCGCGTAGGCCTTGTCAAACGACGGTTGAAGCTCTTCGTGTGTAAGCTGGATTTCTGCCTCGTGCTGGACGTCAGAGTGGGTTGTGATTGTTACCTGCACCAGGAAATTCCTCGTATGATTGTGGTGTCGTCGTGAGCAGGGGTGAAAGGCGAGGCACACATACAGGGCCTGTTCGCCCGCAAGATCGTTGTGGGCATAGGGGGACTCGAACCCTCACGGATTGCTCCACTAGATCCTAAGTCTAGCGCGTCTGCCAATTTCGCCATATGCCCGATCGCACGATAGCGATGGTCGTAATTCAACACGTAATACGTAATGTAGGGAAAAAAGGCGTGAATTCCAAGATACCGTCAGGGGTTCGCTGCCGGCGGGTGCGGGAGCAGAAGCCGGAAGGTCGAGCCCTGGCCCGGCGTCGAGGAGACTTCGACTGTGCCGCCGTGGTCTTCCATGATCCTCTTTACAATAGAGAGGCCCAGACCCGTGCCGTGTTTCTTTCCGTGTGTGAAGAAAGGCTCAAAGAGGTGACGGCGAATTTCTTCAGGGATACCCGAACCGGTATCGTTGACCTCCACGGCGATTCCGTCTTCCCGGTTCTCCGTGCGGATGGTCACCGTGCCCCCCTGGGGCATGGCATCGGCAGCGTTGCCGACAAGATTGGTGAGCACCCTGGCAAACTTCCCTGCGTCGAGTGACGCCGCACCATCATATCCGTACGACCGACGGAGAGCGATGTTACGGCTGGTGAGGTTGGTTTCGAGGAACGGGAGAATCTGTTCCATCGCTTCCGGGAGACGCACGCTGGTGAGCACGGTTGTGGAAGTCCCGCGGCTGAATTCCAGTATCTCCTGTATCATTGCCGAGAGCCGATCTACCTGGAGAATCATCTCATCAGCCATGCGCGAAGCCTCGGCGGAATCGGACTTCTTCTTTATCGCCCCGGCATACAGCCGCATGGTGGCGATCGGGTTCGTGATGTCATGCAGTATGGTCGCTGCGACCCGTCCCACGGCACTCAAGCGTTCGTTGTGGACCATTTCCTGTGCGAGCCGTGCATTCTCGATGGCAATTGCGGCGTGCACCGAAAGTGCATCGATGAACGACTCGTCTTCAGGTCCAAATTGACCAGTGCGCTTGTTGAGCAGTTGGAATACGCCGATGGTCTTCCCGTCACGGTTACGCATGGGCATACACAGCACCGTGTGTGTCGTGTACCCGCTCTTGTGATCGATCTCCGGGGTGAATCGCGGATCGCGGTAGGCATCGGTGATGTTGACTGTCTCGCCCGTTCGTGCGACATAGCCGGCGAGTCCTTTCCCGAGGGGCAGGCGGATTTCCGATATTCCGTCGCCCTGTGCAACCATCGACCAGAGCTCATCGGCTTTATGATCGACCAGATACACGGTGCCACGGTCCGCGGCAATTGTTCGCGTGGCCACATCAAGAATAAGCGCAAGGACCGTCCCCAGGTCGAGCGCTGAATTCACGATTTTGCTTGCCTCGATGAGGATGTTCAGGCGCTCCATCCGGTTCCGGGATGCCAGAATATTCCGCCCCAGTTCCATGACAAAGTTCTGATCCATTGACCGGAGACGGAGGGCGAGGTTGTTGAGCAGGTTGAAGGCGATCTGGCGGTGCTCGTGGACCAGGTCGTGGTAGTTTTCGACGCTGAGAACGAGGATTTCACATTCATCCAGGGCTTCCGCCCGGGCGGAGCGGGGGAGGCCGTCGATGAGCGACAATTCACCGAAGAAATCGCCAGGGTGTAGCACCGCAAGCAACGATTCGACGCCGAATTTCGTATATTTCTTTATCCGGACTCTGCCGCTGGCGATCAACAGAAGATCGCGTCCCTTGGAATACTCGTCAAAGATGAGATCACCGGCATCGAAGTGACGCTGCGTGAACCGATCCCGGCAGCGGCGGACGATCGCAGGATCAACGTCACGAAAGAGGATATTCTGTTGCAGAAACTCGATGAAGTTCTGCGATGCAGAACGCTTCCGCCGGGCCACCCGGCGTCGCGGTTTCCCGGCTGTGGTCTTTGCCTGGACTTTGGGTTTGGACTTCGTTCTGGGTCGGGTGTTCATGTGAAGACCGGACAGGTCACACTGGCGGTGGATTTCGGTGAATGATAGCCAAACCGTATGCCAGAGTCAAGCCACTCCCGCACAACTCCGACACACCTTATGGATGACGCCATTGTCCTCCGGACATCCGGACTCGCCAAACGTTTCGGTCGCCGCTGGGCGGTCAGGAACCTCGACCTGAGTATCCACCGGGGCGAGGTCTTCGGTTTTCTCGGCCCGAACGGTGCAGGGAAAAGCACCACGATCCGGATGCTGCTCTCGCTTGTCCGCCCGAGTGAGGGGTGGGTGGAGCTCTTCGGCAATCGCCTGACGCGGCGACAGCGGAGCGGGCTCCGGAAGGTCGGCGGGCTGGTGGAGCGGCCTGACTTCTATCTCTATCTGACGGCCCGCAGGAATCTCGAGATCGTCGCCGGTGTGCGGGGGGATGGCTCGTCCTCTGATATCGACCGCGTGCTTGATACCGTGGGTCTTGCTGCCCGCGCAGACGACAGAGTCAAGACCTACTCCCATGGTATGAAGCAGAGGCTTGGCATTGCGCAGGCTCTGCTCGGAGCGCCGGAGCTGATCATCCTCGACGAACCCACGTCCGGCCTGGATCCCCAGGGTATCAAAGAAGTCCGTGAACTCATCAGGCAGCTCTCGCATGACAGCCGGATGACGATATTCCTTTCTTCGCACCTGCTGAGCGAAATCGAGCAGATCGCCACCAGCATGGCGATTATCAACCAGGGCCGGACGGTGGTGCAAGGCCGGGTAGCGGACTTGCTGGCAGCCGGCGACAATGTCGTTCGCATTGAGACACCCATGAGAGACCGTGCGCTGGCGGTCATCGCATCGTCCGGCCTCGTCACCGCTGCGCATGCGGTGGGGCAGGCGATCGAATGCTCGATGTCGCGCGAGCGTGTCGCCGATTTGAACCGACTTCTCGTTCACGAGGGTATTCCCGTCCATGCGCTTTTGCCGAAACGATCGCTGGAGGAGTATTTCCTCTCCATCACGGAGGGGGGGAGCGAACTATGAAGACCATTCTCGCCAACGAGATTCTCAAGACGGGATTCAAGTGGCGATCCTACATCTCCTTTCTGGCGATCGCCATCGTCGTCCCACTGGTGGAAGTCGCGCTCAGGCTGCAGGGTACGTCCTGGGAGCGCAGCATCATCCGCGGGTTTTCGCAGGACTTTGTTATTCTCGGGAACATCCTGAACGGGTACTTCATCACGCACGTGATCATGAATGCCCTCTGGATTCATGTGCCCATCCTGGTGACTCTGGGGGCCGGTGACCAGCTCGCAGGTGAGGCAACCGGCGGCACGTTCCGTTTGTTGCTTACACGCCCCGCCTCGCGCAGCCGTATCCTTGCGGCAAAGTTCGCCACCACCCTGTTGTACGCGCTGGCGTTGGTGGCCTTCATGGCTGTACTTACCCTGGGTCTGGGGGTGCTGCTCTTTGGCACGGGTGATCTTCTCATCACCGGGCGCACGTTCGTCGTGCTTGCGGAGCACGAAGCGCTCTGGCGTATTGCGGTGGCATTTGCGCTCTCCGTGTGGGGGATGTGGACCGTTGCGTCGCTGGCATTCCTGTTTTCGTCACTGGTGGAGAACGGCATCGGACCGTTGATCGGCACAATGGCGGTGATCATCGTCTTCTACATTATTGGCAATGTGCCGGCGGACTTGTTCACGGCCATCAAACCCTACCTGTTCACATCCTACCTTGACCTCTGGCAGAAGATGTTCGAAGACCCTATCCCCTGGAGCAGTGTGCTGCATTCGGTGTATGTACTCGGCGCCTTCAGCATTGGTTTTTACGCCGTCACTTGGTATATTTTTCTGCAGAAAGACGTCCTGAGTTGACCCGACGACTCTCACTACCGTAAGGACCTCCCCCCCATGGATCTCAAACGTATTCAAGCAGCCCTGCGTGAGCGGGACTTCGGTGGCTGGCTCCTGTGCGACTTCCATCACCGCGACCACCTTGCCTACCGTGTTCTCGGGCTCAGTATGGAGCGGATGACCACCCGCAGGTGGTTCTATTATATTCCGGCGCGTGGCACACCGAAGAAACTGGTGCACAGCGTTGAGAAGGGCAAACTCGACCCCCTGCCCGGATCGGTGCAGGTCTATCTGGCGTGGGAGCAGCTCCACGTTCTGTTGAAGAAAATACTCGGCCCGAAAAAGACTCTGGCGATGCAGTACTCGCCAAAGAACAACATCCCTGCAGTGTCTCTTGTCGATGCAGGGACTGTCGAACTTATCCGCAGCTTCGGCCACAAAGTCGTTTCCTCCGCAGATCTCGTGCAGCTCTTTGAAGCCGTGATCGATGAGGATGGATATGCGTCGCATTGCGAAGCTGCCGCGCTTGTCGATCGAATCCGCGCCGAGGCCTTTACGCGGATCAGTGAAGGAGTACGCACCGGAAACGGCGTGTCGGAGTTGGAGATCACACGGTTCATCATGGACCGCTTCGCGCAGGAAGGACTAACGACGGCAGATGCGCCCATCGTGGGCACAAACGAACACCCGGCAGACCCGCATTTTGAATCCACGCCCCATAACAACCGGCCGTTCAAACAAGGCGACACGGTGTTGATCGACCTCTGGGCAAAGAAGAACGTGCCCGGGGCGATCTACTATGACATCACCTGGGTAGGATACATCGGCGATGCACCTCCGGCAAAGTACCGGGAGATTTTCGACGTTGTGGTCAAAGCCCGCGACGCGGCGGTGGCTCTGGTGAAGAGCAAGTTTGCGAAGAAACAGCCATGCTACGGATGGCAGCTGGACGATGCCGCTCGTACTGTCGTTAAGAAAGCGGGCTACGGCAAGTACTTCGTGCACCGCACAGGACACTCCATCGGTGAGGAAACTCACGGCAACGGCGGCAACATTGACAACCTCGAAACACGTGACGACCGGCTTCTGATGCCTGGCTGTTGTTTCTCGATCGAACCGGGGATCTATCTTGAAGGATCCATGGCCGCCCGGACCGAAGTGAACGTTTTCATCCGCCCTGACGGCGTTCCTGTGGTGACCGGAGAGATCCAACGCGAGCTGGTGAGGATGTAATGGCTCCCCGGCTTCGTCTCTCCGATATCCGCACCGGTTTTCATCCGACGTTCTGGGTTGCGAACGGGATGGAGCTCTTCGAACGTCTTGCGTATTACGGACAGCAGATTGTCTTCATGATCTACCTCCGCAACAAGCTCGGGTTCACGGAGACGGAGGCAGGGCAGCTTTCCGGCGTGTTCGGAGGTCTGATATACCTCCTGCCGATTCTCGGGGGCACGCTCGCCGACAAATGGGGGTTCCGCCGCGCGTTCAACATTGCCTTCTCCATACTGGCGCTCGGGTATTTCCTGATCGGCTCTCTCGGCATGGAGGCCTTTGCCGGAGTCTACGGCGACCTCTCGTTGTACTGGTTGTTGATGGCGTTCCTTGTGCTGACCGCATTCGGGGGATCTTTCATCAAACCTTCTGTTCTCGGTACAGTCGCGGTGACCACGAACGAGAAGACGAAATCCATCGGGTTTGCCATCTACTACTGGCTCGTGAACGTTGGTGCCCTGTTGGGGCCGACGATCGCATTTCTTGTGCGGGACAGGTACGGCAACGAGTATGTGTATCTGGTTTCCACCATCAGCTGCCTCGCAATGCTCGTTGTCAACCTGCTGCTGTACAAAGAGGTGCAGACTGTCATGGCGGGTCCGCCGGAGTCGTTGGGGAAGAAACTCACGAACCTGTTCACGGTGTTGCTGAACTTCAAGTTCATGATATTCCTCCTGATCTACTCGTTGTACTGGATCATTTTCTGGCAGGAATTCATCATCATACCATATTATATCACGGACTACATTGACAAGGACGCCCCGTATGAAATCATTCAGTCATGGGCAGGGGCTGGGGCGATTATCCTCCTCCAGATTCCGGTCAACTGGTTGACGAAGAACCTCCCCGTGCGGACCGCCATTTTGACGGGGTTTATTGTGTCAAGTCTGATCTGGGTCATTATCGGCATATCGCCGAGCATTCCGGCCATCTTCGCCGGCATTGTGGCGTTTTCAATCGGGGAGATGATCCAGGCGCCCAGGTATTATGAATACATCTCCACGATCGCCCCTCCGGGCCAACAGGGGCTCTTTCAGGGGTATGCTTTTCTCCCGATCGCCATTGCCAGGTTCGTCGGTGATCCCATTGGCGGATGGCTCTACCAGACGGCAAAGGCCGCCGGCAAGCCGGAAATTGTGTGGTTTGTCCTCATCGGAATCGGTGTCGGTGCGGCGATCCTCATGGCGATATACAACGTGGTTGTCAGTCACGTCGAATCGACAGCGCGCACATGAGAGCACCGTTCGTCATAGCGCTCCTTGTCGGGTTCCACTGTGCATTCGGGCAGCAACCTTCCGGCGAGGAGATCCTGCGCAAGGCAGAAGAGAACTTTCACGGCATCAGGGATTACACGGTGTCGCTGGACATTATCGCGGACATTGAACGGATGAAAGTGCCGCCGATGCATGCGACCATGTACTTCAAACAGCCCGAGAAGGTTCACTTCGATGCACAGGGGGTTGTGTTTCTTCCGCGTGAGGGTATGGGTGTGCAATTCGGACAGCTGACGCGCAGATACGCGGTGGATAGTGTCGCGCGCGAAGTCGTCAGCGGTGCGCACATGTACCGGTTGGTGTTGCATCCGCGCGATGACAAGGCGGTCATACGCCGCATGTTCATGTGGATCGACGGAAAGCGATGGACGCCCGAGCGACTTCGCATGCCGCGGGCCGATGGCCGCGTTCTCGAAGCACACCTCACGTACGACCGGATCGATCAGTTCTGGCTTCCGTCGCGGTTGGTGGTGACGTTTACGGTACCCGAAAGAGATACGACATCGGCGACACCGGGCACAAACCCGTTTGCCCGCGAACTTCCCGTCGCAACACGCGGCACCACGCGCACCGGCACGGTGACGGTGAACTATACCGGTTACCGCATCAACACCGGTCTGCCCGACTCCCTCTTCGATTCGGATCAACGCAAGTGATGTCCTCCGTTCCGGGATAGCACCCCGCCGAGTACCGGTGCACCCACTCCTGCTCCGGTTCGGGGGACGGAGATCTGTTGATGTTGGGACGGGTTTTTTGTACCATTATTGCCCGGCAGGTTGTGCCGCCGTTTCCCGCCTTGTCCGTCCACTGGAAGCAGTTGAAGGAGATCCACCATGGTGCTGCAAGAAATGTTCGTGAAGAAAGGGAAGACCGTTCTGCGGATCGGTGAAGAGCGTGCAGCGGCATACGAGCGGCTCTACATCGATCTTGCCGGCATGGTCGAGCGTGGAGAACTCCCCAGCCACGGCAATTATCTCGGTGGCAACGAACTTGCGACGAACATCTACAAAAAGAAATACTACATCAAAGACGTCGAGGGCGCAGTGGTGGAGCGCCGTCCCGAGGATGTCTTCGTCCGGCTCGCCTCATTCCTGGCTTCGAACGAAGCGGACGATGTCCGGCGCACGCAGTGGGCGGAGAGGTTCTACCACATGCTGTATGACGGGCGCTTCATCCCGGGCGGGCGGGTTCTTGCGGGTGCAGGCGATCTCTACCGCCTGAAAACACTGGCGAACTGCTTCGTGACGAAGATCCAGGTGGACAACATCGAATCGATTTACGATGCCGCGTATGAATGTGCCCGCACGTATTCATACGGCGGGGGCATCGGTGTCGATATCAGCAGCCTTCGGCCACGGGACTCCGTGGTCCACAACGCCGCCGACAAGTCCACCGGCGCGGTTTCGTTCATGGAACTCTTTTCCATGACGACCGGATTGGTCGGGCAGAGCGGCCGCCGCGGGGCGCTCATGCTGACCATCGATGTGAAGCATCCGGACATCCTCGACTTTATCCGCGTGAAGAAGGTGTCCAATTGGGTGACAAAACAAATTTCCGAACAGTGCCAGTGGTCGGGTCTATTTGATGCGGGGCAGCTCAAGGAGATTG
>DAINBR010000080.1:0-11364 GCA_036732865.1 Bacteroidota bacterium
GCCGTCTACCGGCGGCCGGATCAGATAAGATCTCTCCGGTCCGTGCTTGAGCGAGGTTGCGGGGAAATGAGCATCTCTGACAGCAATGCCGTCGACTGTGCGCATCGTATCCTCAACAATTTCCATCGGAGCATTGCGGTCGTACTGCAGGAGATCGGATGATGCATGAGCCTGTTTTGGCGGCGGGCCGGAGTCTCTATGTCTGACGCATGCAAGCAGCAACAGACTACACACGAGGGAAATAAGAATGATTCTGCTCATTGGAGAATTCCATGAATTATCATCACAGCAAATGAAAAAGAGATGAGTTGGCGAAATAGATCACTGCCGCGATGGCCAGGACAATGCTTTTCCACCCGATGTTCCGGTACTGACCGCCAACCCAGGCGCGGATGAGCCGGACAAAAGTGCCGGCCATCTTATTTCTGTGCGATCACGAGCATCTCGAAATCCCCGGTGGTCAGCTTGTCGTTCCGGCTGAAGGCGCCCAGTGTTGCGCCAAATATCTCTATGGTCGCGAAATGCAATGAATGCAGCAGCCAGGTAATCTCCGACGGCACATAATACCGTTCGTTGCACTGTAATTCCTTCTTGTTGCCAAGGTCATCCACGACAACCGTCGTGCTATGATCGCGAAATGTCATAAGATCAAACGAATTGCCGCTGTACACGGCGTTGCCTTCCTGAGCAGCCGCTGCAAGAAAATCTTTCACGGAATGGAAGAGCGGGAAGAGGCCGTTCAGCGTTGTGAAGACCAGCTTGCCGGCGGGCTTCAGGGCACGTGCCGCGCACTCCAGGATCCGATAGTTCATGAGGTCGGTTTCCATCAGGGGGAATGCGCCTTCGCATATCATGATGGCCAGGTCAAAGGCGCTGACGAATGGAAGAGCCCGGGCATCATGTTGGTGGAAGGCAATATCCAGATTGAGTGCTGCTGCCTTCTCCCTGGCTCGCGTGAGGAGCGAATCCGACAGGTCAACGCCGAGGACGTCGTATCCCCGGCGCGTCAATTCAATAGTATGACGACCTGTACCGCATCCGATGTCCAGTATTCTGGCAGCCTTGTTGAATCCCAATTCCCGTTCAATGAAATCACATTCGCCCGGCGTCCCCCCTGTAAAGTTCTCGGTGTCATATGTCCGGGCATAGTTTTCGAACAGCAATTCGTACCATTGTTTCATGACGCATTGCCTTTGCTTTTGCGGAGGAGAGCAAGTCCGCCGAAGCCCGCGATGACTGCAATATAGAACCCGAAATCATACCACCAGCCTGTATTGAACGGCTCGTATACACGGATACCGTCCTTGAAGAGACCGGCAATCAGAGACACAGGGGCAATCCAGCCATGCCAGATGCCCATGAAGAAACCCGCGGGTTCGCTAGCGGACGATGACCCACCGCCGGGAAAGCAACCGCTGACCGCGACAGCGAAGATCATGAACATCAAGGCGTACACCAATGACTTTGCCATATGTGCCTCTGATTGCGGAATGGTTCTTGTGACTCGGCGGATGATCCGCTCCGTCGTTTACTTCTTCTTGGGATTTTCTTTCGTGCCCTTCTTGCGCACATCAGTCGCGTGCGCACGCTTGTACGTTTGAATGTCCACGAACCGGCCCTTGCTGTCCCGGACGGCATACAGCTTGGTGCCCGTCGAGCTGCGATGTGTTGTGCGCTTCATGACGCTGACCTCCTTGATTGTGAGTGTACCGCTGCACCATAGTCCGCTCCTGTTCATCCCACAGGGCGAATGGATTCCTGTTGTGCCGCACGCGCTGTGCACATCCGGCAACGATACTAAGTCCCGTATTGCATATGGCTGTCATGACGCCTCGGCCGGCGTGTCTTCCGACCCGGGCAGAGTAAGCCGAGAAAGGACCTCCCTGACCTGCGGGAGCGTTTTCTTGTTGACCAGTACAAGTATGGTGTCACCCTCCTGGAGTACAGTACCACCGCAGGGGACAAGATAGTTGTCGTTGCGGCTGATCAGCACGATGAGGGAGTCGTGCGGCAGACCCAAATCCACGATCGATTGGCCGGCGATCGCGGCATTGTAAGGAACTATCATATCGACGAGTTCCGTGTCAGCGCCTTCTACCGGAGAGAACTCAATGGGAGATCGCCGTATCCGGTCCATGGGCGCGTCCAGGCGCAGCATGCGGGCAGCAAGAGGAATCGACCAGCCCTGCAGGAGCGCCGATGTCAGCACGATAAAGAAAACAATATTGAAAAGCAGTTCCGCATTAGGCAAACCGGCGATAAGCGGAAACGTGGCCAGTACGATCGGGACCGCTCCGCGCAACCCGACCCATGAGACCAACGTTTTTTCCCGGAGAGTGATCCTGGCGAAGGAGAGAGAGATGAACACACTCAGGGGACGCGCAACGACCATGAGGAACGCCGACACCAGCAAACCGGCCCCGATGACGGGCACGATGTGCGACGGGAATACCAGCAAACCCAATGTGAGAAACATCGCAATCTGGCTCAACCATGCAAGCCCGTCAAAGAAGCGCAACAGGCTCTTTTTCTGAATGAACTCACTGTGTGCAGCAATCAGCCCCGCCACATACACCGCAAGAAAACCGCTGCCTCCGATGCTCGTAGTCACGCTGTAAATGAGAACGGCGGATGCGAGCATCAGCACCGGGTACAACCCCTCATAGTAGATCTTCACGCGGTTGATCATGAAGACCATCGCCTTCCCGGTCGTCCAGCCGGCCACCGCACCGAGACCCATCTGTACAACAAAAAACCAGACCAACGAACCAAATGAAGTTTCCGGTGTCGTCAACAGCTGAATGAATCCGATGGTGAGGAACACGGCCATCGGATCATTGCTGCCTGACTCAAGTTCAAGAAGCGGCTTGAGCTGTCCCCGTAGGCTTACATTCTTCGAGCGAAGCACCGAGAAGACCGCTGCCGCATCAGTCGATGAGACGATTGCACCCAGAAGCATTGCGGTGAGTAAGGAAACTTCCAGAACGGCGGAGGCAAAAATGCCGACAGCAAGTGCGGTGAGGAATACTCCGAGTGTAGCCAGACTCAGCGCCTGACGAAAGACGGGCTTGACTTCACTCCACTGTGTGTCGAGACCGCCGGCGAAGAGGATGAAGATGAGAGCAATGATCCCAATCGACTGCGCAAGTCCGGCATCGTTGAAATAAATGCCGCCGGGTCCTTCAGATCCAGCAAGCATGCCGATGCCGAGGAACAGCAACAAGGTCGGGATGCCAAGGTTATCGGAAAGTTTTGCTACAGCGATGCTGACGAGGACGAGTACCGACCCAATCAGCAGAATATATTCGAGGGGAATCATCCATGGAATATAACAATTCCACCGGATTTCCACCTCGTCGGGTGATGAACTTGCAGTGTCTCCCCCCTGCGTGGTGACTCACTTCAGCCTGCCATATTTCCGCATCACCTCCTTCAACTTCTCAATGGAGAGGGCTTCCACCACCCTTCCCCGGTAGCCTCTCGTCCCGGTCGCCCGGAGCAGCGAGTTGTAGATTGCCTCCTCGGTTGATTCGACGGCCGCCTGAAAGACAGGAGACAAGTTCTCGTCACGCACCGCCCTAACCCCCGAGACGGAATCATGCCCCGGCTGGATCGTTGAAAAGGCAACAACGTAGTCGCCGCTCCCGTGGGACATGGCCGAGCCTGTTCTTCCCAGCGCCAGGGTTGCCCTCTTGGCCACGCGGGCGAGCTGCCGGGAATCGAGTGGTGCATCGGTGGCGACCACGATCATGCAGGACCCGTCCGCGGTTTCAGGCCTGTAGCTGTGCTGACCCAGCTCTCTTCCCACCGGCACGCCGGCGATGTCAAGGATGCCGCCAAAATTGGTTAGCACCAGGGCACCGAGCATGTACCCCCCCAAACTCGCCGGCAGCAACCGGGAACTTGTGCCAATTCCCCCCTTCCAGCCAAAGCAGACGGTGCCTGTCCCAGCTCCCACACAGCCCTCGTCAACCGGGCCGGACGATGCCGTGCGGATGGCTTCCAACACGTGCTCTCGCTTGACATGCCGTCCGCGGATGTCATTCAGGTTCCTGTCGTTGGTCTCGCCAACAACAGGGTTGATGGATCGAACATCTTCGTTGCCGGGGAGCGAGAGCATATAGTCCACGACGCCGTTGGCGGCATCCCACACGCTCAGCGTGTTGGTGAGGACTATAGGTGTCTCGATCACTCCGAGCTCCTGAACCTGCGAGATGCCGATGAGTTTGCCGAATCCATTCCCCACTGACACCGCTGCCGGTACCTTCTGTTGAAAGATGTTTTTTCCGTGAGGCACAATGGCCGTTACTCCGGTGCGGATGCTATCACCAATCGAGAGTGTCGTCTGACCCACACGAACACCCGCGACGTCGGTAATTGCGTTCAGGGGACCCGGTTTGAATATGCCCACCGTCAGTCCGAGTTCCCGCAACCGGGGACGCGTCGAAGCGAGAGCTGCCTGGGAGACCAGGGAAATCAACAGCAGGAAAAGCAGGATGAATCTCGGCATGGAGGACTCCTCCCTACGTGATCGATTTCGAGAATTCCAACAGTTCCACAGGGGCGCCATTGTCGAGGATCATTGCCACCCGAACCCCTTCTGAGGGTGAACTTACCTCGCCCAGGAGCTCCTGTCCCTCCAGCGCAACCTCCAGATTGTCCACTTCAAAGGCAATGTGCGGCACAGTGCGAATGATCTCCGCGATGGTACAATCGGGATCAAAGCGCATCCACTCAATACCATACGGGCTCGACGCAAATCCTGAAACATGGATCTTCAAATGACTCAAGTAAACCTCATCCGGCCTCGGCCCATTCGTCGGTATGCCGAGATGGTGATACCGCCAGCCGCGTTGGGCGATTGCCGGGGGAGGTTCGTGGTCTTGCCTCGGCCGTGCCGGTACATTGGTCTGGTTCAGTGTTGTCCGTGTCGGTGTCATAGGTCGATTATACCGTTGGGGAAACTGGCCGGAGCCTGATGAACACGAGATCGGTCAACATGGCGCCGACCCCGGCCCGCCAGAGTGTGTCACCCAATCCCTGTCCGATAAAAAGTACCGAGAGCAGGAACGAGAGGATTCCAAGCACGAAAACAGCGACTTGAGCGTTGCGCATTGTAGTGACCTTTCACTGGAGTACAGCCTATTTGATGCTGAGCTTGACTCCCATCAGTACCTTTGCGTAAGCCACGTCTTTCTTGTTCCTGAAGACAATCGTTACGCCCCGTATCGTGCCAAACTTCTTGCCGGCGGTGTACTGTTCCTGCAACTCATCCGAAATCGGACTTGCCAGAATCGCCGACTTGGCCTTATCGGTAAAGTAGAAGGTCGTTCTGAATGTGCCTGGAACAAGGGAGAGCCAGAAGATGGTCTTTGTTTTTCTGGTAACCTTCAGCAGCCAGCTCTTCCCGTCGTTGTAGTATCTCCATTGTTCCGTGAAGTCTGGATGGTTGGTGTGAATGAACTCGAAGAGCGACATCCACAGGGTCTTTGATTTGCCGATGTGCGAAAAGATCACCTCTTCGGTGGGAAACTGGTTCTTGTCTGCAAGAACGGGGGTTTCCATAGTGGGCCTCCATGGTGGTTGTCACGAAAATACGCGGCGATCCCTTTCCGGGACGTAGCCCGATGGTAGTGTTACGTGATGCGGGCCCGCATCAGGCGGCCCGCGTGTTTCAGTAGCTTTCCCCCGTGATGACAACCTTTCCTTTGAACACTCTGTAGATCACCACTGTATAGAGAATCACCAGCGGCATGCCGATCAGTGCAATGACGAGCATCGTGGAAAGCGTCGTCTGGCTGGAGGATGCATTGGTGACCGTCAGGCTGTTCCGGAGGTCGGTGATCGACGGCACGAGCCGGGGGAAGAGGCTGAGTGCACTCAACCCGATCATGCAGGCAATCGTGAGGGATGAAGCGATGAGCGCCCTGCCGTACCGTTCTCCTTTAGCCGCCACCGGTATGTACATTGCGGCGGCAACCAGGATTACAATGAGCACCCAGAAGAACGGATTCTTCAGCACTCCTTCGAAGAGAAACGGAGAAACGAAAATCGTGGCAATCGTTGCGACGACATAGAGTGCCATGGTGACCATCCAGCTCACGGGAACCCACGCCGCCACCCGGGCGCGGAGATCCCCTTCCGTCTTCATCGAAAGATAGAGTGCCCCATGCATCGTGAAGAGGCAGAGACTCAGGAGTCCGATGAAAATTGCATAGGGGTTCAGCAGTCCCGCGAACGATCCGGTCCACATTTGTTGTCCGTCGATGGGAACGCCGCGCAGGATGTTGCCGAAGGCCACGCCAAACAGAATGGCCGGGAGCAGGCTGCCGACGCCGAACGCACGATCCCAGAAATTCCGCCAGCGCGGTGACTCCACCTTGCTCCGGAACTCTATCGATACGGCACGGAAGATCAGTGCCGCCAGCAGCAGCATCATCGCGATGTAGAATCCGCTGAATACCGTGGCATAGACAACAGGGAATGCGGCAAACAGGGCGCCTCCGCCGGTGAGGAGCCAGACCTCGTTGCCGTCCCAGATGGGTCCGATGGCATTGAGGTGTACGCGCCGTTCATGGTCGTTCCGGGCAAAGAGATGCAGCACGCCCACGCCGAGATCGAAGCCGTCAAGAATCGCGTACCCGATGAAGAGTACACTCACCAGGACAAACCAGACCGTCTGCAGTTCCATTATGCGATCACCTCCTTTGCATCCGCGGGCCCCTGTTTCACTTTATGGGATAAGAGATAGATATAAAGAACGCCGAGGCCGATATAGATGAGCCCGAAGAGCACAATGGAAAAGAGTATCTCCCCGCTGCTCACGGTAATGGACGTGGCGTCACTTGTACGCAAGAGCCTGTAGACAATCCATGGCTGACGGCCGACCTCTGCCGCAATCCAGCCGAGCTGGCATGCCGCAAGCGGGAGAGGAATTGACCAGAACAACAACCGCAGGAATTTTGGACTGTCCCAGAGGGTGTTGCGGAAGAGCTTGAGGACTGCGAGGGCCATCACGGCGATGAAGAACATGCCAAGGACGACCATGTTGTGGAATGAGACAAATGTCAGCCAGAGGGGCGGTATCTCGTCAGGGGGGAAATCGTTGATGCCCAGAATGTGTGCGGCCGGGTCACCGAATGCCATCCAGCTCAACAGGCCGGGAATTTCCACGGTGGCGTGAAGAGTCGGCGGCTCGGTGCTGGGCACGGCGAAGAATACCAGCGGTGCCCTGCTCTGGGTTGTATAGAGTCCTTCGATTGCCGCGAACTTCTCGGGCTGGGTGCGGGCAACCTGGCGCGCATGTTCATGTCCCAGCGGCATCAACTCCAGCAGTGACACCACGAGGCCGAAAAGCACCGCAACACGCATGGCCCGCCGCGCAAATTCCGTCTCGCGTTTCTTCAACAGATAATACGCGGCAATGCCTGCCATGAAGAATGCGCCGGTAACAAGCGCTGCGTCGACGGTGTGGAGATACCGGATGACCGTTGACGGGTTGAAGACCGCATCATAGAAACTGGTCAGCTCGGCACGTCCGTTGCGTACGACGAACCCCGCGGGTGTTTGCTGCCAGGAGTTCGCCACAATGATCCAGAATGCCGAAATCGTCGCGCCCACAGCAACCATCAGGATAGAAAACCAGTGAACACCCTTGGAGACCCGTCGCCTGCCGAAGAGGTACAGCCCGAGGAACCCGGATTCCAGGAAGAAAGCGAAGATGCCTTCCGCCGCAAGCGGCGCACCAAAGATGTCGCCGACAAACGTGGAGTACCGGGCCCAGTTCGTTCCGAACTGGAACTCCATCACGATCCCGGTAGCGACACCGACGGCGAACGTCAGGCCAAGGAGTTTTGCGAAGAAGGCGCCGATACGGGCATACACTTCGTCCTTCTTCCGCCAACCAAGGAATTCGACGACCACCAGCAACCACGCGAGGCCAATGGTAATGGGGGGAAAGAGGAAGTGAAACCCGATCGTCATGGCAAATTGGAACCGGGCGAGCAGGACAGCATCCATGGGAAGTCTCCAGTGCAGGGATACATGGTTGGTGCGGCACAGTCCGAAATCCCAGATATCGTGCCAAACACCGGCCGGACGATTGCACGCGAAAGTGCCCGTATTTCACTTACTTTTTCATGCTGGGGTGGCTGCCCTGCAGTGTCGTTCTTATATCTGGGAAAATTGCGGCTTGGCCCGTTGCAGGAATGCGAATCCGGCGATCGCAGGAGCGCGCAAGGTATTGACAATGCCTCTTAATCCTCCGTACTATTGATGCACCTATGGACAAATTCGTGATCAACGGCGGCCGCACCTTGAACGGTTCTGTCGCCATCGGCGGCGCGAAAAACGCCACGCTTGCCCTGATGCCCGCAACGATCCTCGGGGCGGGGACTTCCCGGCTCTTTAATACGCCGTCGCTCCGCGACGTCAATACGATGGCCGTCCTCCTGCGCACCATGGGCATCGCCGTGGAGCTGAAAGAGCACACGCTGACACTCGACACGCGCCGCATTGATAAATTCGAAGCGCCGTACGAACATGTGAAAAAGATGCGCGCCTCAATTTACGTGCTCGGTCCTCTGCTGGCCCGTTTCGGACGTGCCAAGGTATCGCTTCCCGGCGGGTGTGCATGGGGTCCGCGGCCGGTCAACCTGCACATCGAGGCAATGCGGAAGCTCGGCAGCGAGATAGATTTGCGTGAAGGCTACATCCATGCAGCGGCAGCACGGCTCCAGGGTGCTCGCATCCATTTCGATGTGTCGAGCGTCGGCGCAACCGGGAATGCCCTCATGGCTGCCGTGCTCGCCCGCGGCACGACGCTGATTGAGAATGCCGCCATCGAGCCGGAAATCACCCAGCTTGCCGAATATCTCGTTACCATGGGTGCGCGGATCCAGGGCATCGGGACCAACCGTCTTGAGATTGACGGCGTCGATGACCTGCACGCTGCAGATGTTACTACCATTCCCGACCGCATTGAAGCGGGGACCTTCCTTGTCGCAGGCGCGCTCTGCGGGGGCAGCACGACCCTTACGCATGTGATCCCTGAACACCTGGCTGCTGTTACCGCCAAGCTGGAGGACGCAGGCGCCGTCATTACCACCGCCGGTGATAGCATTACACTGAAGGTACAGCACGCGATCTCGTCCGTCGATGTGACCGCAAGTATCTACCCGGGATTTCCGACGGATATGCAGGCCCAATGGACGGCACTCATGGCTGTTGCCGACGGCACGTCTGTGGTCACCGATACCATCTACTTCGACCGCTTCAAACATATTCCCGAACTGCTTCGTCTCGGTGCCGATATCGAAGTGAAAGACAATGCAGCGATCGTCCGCGGCGTCCGTTCCCTCGCGGGGGCAAAGGTTATGTCTACCGACCTCCGTGCTTCCGCTTCATTGATCCTCGCGGGGCTCATCGCGCATGGCACCACCGAGGTCCTCCGCGTATACCATCTCGACCGGGGTTACGAAGCTATTGAGAAGAAGCTCCGCGCTCTCGGTGCGGATATCGAACGCGTGGCCGGCGAGGAGTTCTGATTGTCGTGGCTCTTCCCCGTGAGTACCTCCGCTCCCGCGCAGTCCTGATCGCGGGTGCATGCTACCTTCTTGTCGGGATTGCCTGCACGAGAGTTCCTCTCTTCAATTACCTCGGGTTCGAGAGCTCATTTGTGACGGCGCTGGCCGGCTCGCTCATTGCCGGAATGCTGACCATTCATCTCCTCCGCCCCGTGTACCTGCACTCGGATGCCGTCTCCCGTCCGTTCTCCGCGTTGAACTCGTTCGGAAACGTTCTACCCGTCCAGCTGGCCCTCCTCCTGCTTCCCCTGGCGATTTTGAGCGGCAACGCGCTCTTCGTTCCCAACTGTGACTTTGCCGACGGACTCGCACTTTTTTCCTTGTTACCCGTGGTGTCGGTGATATTTGCCAGCGCCCTTGGACTGATGTGCACGGTGCATTACACGCACCCGCGTCTGGTGTTTGCCGGCTTTGCGAGTGCAAGCATTGTCTATGTGCTGCTGCTGGGGTACTGGTCACCGGCAATCTTCTCCTACAATTTCTTCTACGGGTACTTTCCGGGTCTTACCTATGACGAACTCCTTCCCGTCGGCCAGCCTCTGGTTCTTTTCCGCGCATTCACGCTCGGAGTGGCCCTGTTCCTGGTATGGACTGCCCATAGTATTGTGCAACAGACCGCACCAGGCACTCGCACGACGGTGAAAGGCATCGCCGTGCTTCGCACCTTTGGCACGCGCTACCTGGCTGTCAGCATGGCGCTGATTCTGGGCATGGCGGTTCTGTTCATCTTCCGGTGTCAGCTCGGGTGGGAATCCACCAGGACGTACATTCGTACGACGCTGGGCGGAGTGGTGGAGACTGGCAACTTCACGATCTACTTTGATTCTGCCGCGACGAAATCCGACGACATCCGTTTCCTTGCAAGGGAGCACGAGTTCCGGTTGCAGCAGGTGCTCGAGGCGTTCGCACTGCCCCGGACAGAACACATCACGACGTACGTCTATCCTTCTGCTGACACGAAACGGCGCCTTATCGGCGCGGGAGAAACCGAGGTCGCCAAACCCTGGAGCCGTGAAGTTCACCTTACCCGCAGCAGTGTCGACAACGCATTGAAACATGAACTCGTGCACATTGTTGCCGCCCCGTTCGGCGTCCCCGTGATGAAGGCGAGCTTCAGTCCGGGACTCACCGAAGGCCTTGCAGTTGCTGTGGAAGGATCGTGGGCGTACCGGACCCTTGCGCAGCACGCCGCGGCACTCCGGATGGCCGGTATTGCGCCGTCCATCCGTGCACTGATGACACCCGCCGGTTTCATGGCGACGGCCTCTTCGATGAGCTATGTGCTGGCGGGAGCATTCTGCCGCCACCTTGTTGACTCCTACGGCATGAGGCCGCTGTTGCAGGTGTACCGTTCGGGTGACTACGTCGCAGCATACGACAAGCCCCTTGATTCCCTGATTGCAGAATGGCACCGTGCACTGGACAGCGTGAAGGTCAGCGAGCGCGATCGTGCCTCAGTCGACGTCATCTTCCGTCGCCCGCCGATCTTCGGGAAAGTCTGCGCCCGCGTTCATGCGCGCCGCCTGCGCGATGCGCAGCGGTTTCTCCGTCAGCGCCGGTACGATGAAGCGCACGCTCTATACGCAACGCTGTACGCTGAGGGCGGGAGCTACGAAGCACTCTCCGGACTCCTCTTCTCATATTTCCGCAAGGGGGACTACAGTGCGCTCACCCACATGTATGATTCCGTGACGACGCATGATCCGGTGCCGCGGCGGTATCTTATTCTTGGAATTCTGGCCGGCGATGCCTCCTGGGCTTCGGGGAATCTCGCACGGGC
>DAINBR010000081.1:0-11175 GCA_036732865.1 Bacteroidota bacterium
AAATGTGCCCATGTCCCACGGACAGAGATCAGTGTCCCCCATGACCATGTCAACCGCTTCGAGAGCAACATCCAGTTCATCCGCCAGCTCCTGTGCGAGGGATGTGATTGGCCCCTGGCCCATCTCGATTTTGCCGGTGAAGCAGGAAACGCGCCCATTCTCTCCGATCTTAAGAAAGGCATTGAAATCGGACGGCAAACCGGGTGATGCCCCCCGGCTCTGGGCTTCCCGCTGGAGCAACGGCACCTCTCCCACGCTGAAGTAAATGAATATGCCGCTCCCCGTCGCTTTGAGGAAGTCTCTCCGGCTGACGCCGCGGTCGTTGGAGTCTCTGGATTGCTCCCCTTCGGTGCTCGCTTTCATGTCAGGATCCTCCTCTCATTTTCGCCGCTGCGTCCTGAATCGCCTGAACAATGCGTGTGTGGGCACCGCAACGACAGAGGTTGTCATCCATGGCGAGAACAATCTCGGTCGGAGTGGGGCGAGGATTCTTGCGGAGGAATGCGTACGCGTTCATGATCATCCCCGGGGTGCAATATCCGCACTGGAGAGCATCTGTGTCCATAAAGGCTCGTTGGACCGGGTGCAGAGAACCGTCACGTCCCAAGCCCTCGATGGTGACCACCTCTTTCCCCCTGACGTCTTTGACAGGCGTCATGCACGATCGAACCGCTTCGTTATCGACGAGAACCGTGCAGGCTCCGCAATGGCTCTCGCCGCAACCGTATTTGGTCCCTGTCAATCCGAGATCAGTGCGCAGCACCCACAACAGCATGCGATCGCTATCCACGGTCAAGGTCGTTTGCTTGCCATTCAGCTTGAACTGGAGCTTCTCCTCCATGATCAGGTCCTTTCAAAACAAAACACCACCGTTTTCATGTGGGGCGTGCATATTCCGACTGCACGGGAAATCATCGGCACGGCTGTAAGATAGGGGAGTGGTCAGCGAGAATCAAACGCATTTTGAAGAGTACGTCGTTGAAAGCAGGTGAGGGCGCCAAATGAGATAACTGGATCCCATTCAGCTGGTCATAAAACAAAGCACGGAAGGGCGAGAATCCAGCGCAAAGCGGCGCAGAAGTATGATCCAGCGGCGCATACCGGTCTATGGGTGCACACCAATCTAAGGAGGGCAGCCTGCAGAAGAAATGGAGGCCCGCAGTCGAGCAGGCCTCCGATTTTGCCAAAGACGTGCCTGCAATTAACGCACCAGCATCATCTTGCCAACTTGCGAGAAACGGTGTGACGGGGCGTCAGTTCCGGCGGCTTCCATCCTGTAGAAGTAGACACCGGAGGGAACCTGCGCCTTCCACACGGTCTGGTGCGTTCCCGCCGTTCGGATGTCGTCGACAAGCGTAGCCACCTTCTGCCCCAGCACATCAAACACTTCGATCGACACGCGGCTTTGAGTCGGGACCGAGAAAGTGATCGTGGTCGCAGGGTTGAACGGATTCGGATAGTTCTGTCCGAGAGCGTACGACGCCGGCACCGGAGCCCCATTTTGATCGTCGACATCTGTCACGAGAAGAATCTGCCCCGTCGTGGCGTTCGCGAGAAACAGCTTCCATCCCATTGAGTAACTGCTGTCCTGCGTTACCTGGATCTGGTAGGTATACTGGAGTCCCCAGTAGTACTGGCTGGTATCCGAAATCATCCAGCCAAATTCTGTGTTGTGAAGTGCGCCGAGCCGGGCATACGCAACAAAGTGAGTGTTGGGGTCAGGAGGGACCTGCCTGCGAAACTCCCTTCCTCCCATGCGCTCCGCACGTGCGACGACCGTATCCAGCAAGGCCGCTGAGGCGAGACCGGTGTAGGGCCGAAGTTGATAAATCCACTCGCTCCCAAACGACGTGGTCTCAGCCTTTGCACCGAACGTCTCGAGCCAGATTTCAGCCTTGAGCCAGCTTCCAGGAACAGTGAATATTGCGCCAAATTCCTTCGCAGCGCCGGTAGAATCTACCTGCCAGGCGTTGAACTCACGGAGTTCACGGTTTGCGGGGAGAATCGCCGCCGCCGTCGCAGTAATTGAGTCACGCGCGGCGGCAAAACGGATTGGCTCTATCGAAAAGAACTGCAACACGACGCCGGAAACGTCGGCGCCGCTCACCGTGACGCTGTCGCCAAATGCAACGGGATCTCCCTGGCTAGGGTCGATCTCGCCGTTTAAGTCTGCATCCTTCGCAGCGATCGGGTACCATGTCCCATCGGGAACATACGGGACGGTGAACTGCCCAAGGGCGTTCGTGACTGCTGCACCTATGAATTCAGGGGTATCGCCCGAAAACGGGGTCGCTCCCAGTCCGACAATTGCATTGTCAGGCGTGACAGGACTGCCGCCGCTCGTAATCATCCCGCTCACACTGTGAAGATTAGTGGGGAATGTCGCCGATGTGGTCCAGTAGAAGCAGTACGGGACGGGGAAGCCTCCGCCGGCAGCAGGTTTTACGCTGTGGATGAGGAGAAAATAGACAGTCGATGGCTGGAGTACTACAGAAAAGGAGATCGTCCGACGGTCGGCGCTCCACCACTGGGCGGGGGCCGTGGTCACGTTTGTGAAGAAGTTGTCTCCGATGTCGAACGATTGCGTCGTATCGATCGCGGCGCTAAATGTCACACTGACTGTGGTCAATAGAGGGACGCTCGTTGTGGCGTGGGCCGGAGTGGTACTGACGACGCTTACCTGCCCGTAAGCCATGCAAGCGATCAGCAGGAACACAACAACTGTGCAAATACGCATATGAGTCTCCATGTTATTGGTGCTCATCCGAATGGATGGTTGTGGAGAAACGATGCAAATCTTCGGCCAGTCTAGGACCATGAGTCAATGGCGGAATTCTTCTGTTCCGGGTCAGATATCTGGTCATTCGGTGTCTAATATTGCCCATCTGCGCAATCTTGTGCGCAACAATTGAAGACTTTCTGATGCCGCCGTTGGTGGCGCTGCGGGGTTGAGGGATGACGAACCTCACGGCATAAGGTCTTGTCATGCGGGTACTGTCTATGACTGGATTGCGGGGCAATATATTGATAAATTACGCACTCAATCAGTTCCGTCTTGCCACAGAGTCACGAAAGGAGCCGTATTACGTATGAGATGCCTAGTTACAGGCGGTGCGGGGTTTATCGGTTCACATGTCGCCGATTCCCTACTGGCAGCAGGCCATGATGTGGCGGTCCTTGACGATTTGAGCGGCGGCTTCCGGGAAAACGTGCCGGCACGCGCCAGGTTCGTCGAGGGCTCCATTACGGACATGAATTTGGTAAATCGTCTCTTTGCTGCGGATAGGTATGAAGGGGTGTTCCATCTTGCAGCATATGCCGCCGAGGGACTCAGCCATTTCATTAAACGGTTCAATTACGACAACAATCTGGTCGGAAGTGTCAATCTTATCAATGCAGCTGTGAACAATCGCGCGCATTGCTTCGTTTTCACTTCTTCGATTGCCGTGTACGGGACAGGGCAGAGTCCGCTGAATGAAACAATGGTGCCTGAACCGGAAGATTCCTACGGGATCGCAAAGCTCGCGGTGGAAAGAGAACTGGAAGTCACGCACCGGATGTTTGGATTGAACTACGTGGTCTTCCGCCCGCACAACGTGTACGGCGAGCGGCAGAACATCGGTGACAAGTACCGAAACGTAATCGGCATTTTCATGAACCAGATCATGCAGGGCAGACCCATGACCGTTTTCGGCGATGGGACCCAGACTCGCGCATTCACACACATCGCCGATGTTGCCCCGGTGATGGCCCGAAGCATCGAAATGCCGGAATCCTGGAATACTATCTACAACATCGGGGCAGACACGCCTTACTCGGTCAAGACGCTTGCAGAGAAAGTTGCGGGCGCCATGGGTGTGAAACCGGACCTGAAGCATCTCGATCCGCGAAATGAGGTACTCCATGCATTCTCTGATCACGGAAAGGTCCGGAAACGGTTCGGAGAGTCCAGCCCGGTGAGCCTCGACGAAGGACTGCGCCGGATGGCAACGTGGGCGAGAGCAGCAGGCGCGAAAGAGAGCAAGCCGTTCGGCAATATCGAGATCCGGCAGAACCTTCCTGCGTCTTGGAAATAGTTGTCCTCGTCAAAACGTCCTGAGCAACCACACCCCGCATTGGGAGCCTGTATTATGCACAAGTTGAGCGTCGTTACGATTCACTTTAAGTGCACGGAGGTTTTACAGAGGTTACTCGATTCTGCAGAAACCTTGGGAGCGCTGCCCCAGGTCGAATGGATTATCATCGACCATTCTCCTGCCCAACCCGCACTCCCCGAACGACTCAAACTTCCCCGGAATTTCGAGGAAGTACGAATTCTTGAATATCCGGAGAATAAGGGCTTCGGCGACGGATGCAACCTGGGGGCCAGGAGTTCCGATGGGGAGGTCTTGCTCTTCTTGAATCCCGATTGCCGGTTCAGAGGTGGATCACTGCCGGCATTCGCAGACAGATTGCTGCGCGAAGAAACAACGGCGGCTTTGAGTCCGCTCCTCGTAACCACTAAAGGTCAGCCCGAGTTTTCGTTCGAAAGGTTTCCGGGGCTCTTGAACGAAGCCCGTCTGAAATCCGAGAGGATCCTCAGCAACAAGTCGGCAATCGTTCGCAAGGCTATCAAACGTCGTTTTGAGAAAACGAAATGGGTCGACTGGGCGACGGGAGGGGCGCTTTTCGTCCGGCGAGATGCATTTTTAAAAGTTGGCGGTTTTGACGATGGATACTTCCTGTACTTTGAGGATTCCGACCTCTGCAAACGCTTGCACAAGGCTGGATATAAAGTGGGTTTTGATCCTTCATTCACTCTGATCCACGATCATGGCCACGGCGGATCTGAGAAAGTCCCAAGAGGAAAGTCAAACGTGTACAGGACCTCGCAGCTCCGCTACTACAGGAAACATAAGAACCCAATCGCAAGGGCTCTTCTGGAAGGGTATTTGCGCGTTTCGGGACGATATCCGCAATAAGGCCTTACCCTATTGTCCCCCAGCGGCTCGACCTATCTGTCGCTTCCTTTCGGGGTCGGCAGTCCGTACTTGCCGATGGCCACCTCTCCAATTTGTCGACCCATGGTTGTTCCCACCTGAGTGTACGTGCGAGAATGCACACCGTCGTAAATCCGTGCATTTGCCACCTCTGTCATAAAATCGTCGATGCTCGTCAAGCTCCTTCCTGAAAATGATGGCGTGAAAGATTCGCCTCCTCAATTCGACGGCCCCGCCTCACACAGCGTGCTGCGTGAGGGCGGGGCCTGTGCGGGTCCACGGGACCCGAACTTGACAGCCATGATTCGATTCACACTCCCGAAAGCACGTACTGACCCATGCGGGTTCGCCTTTGATGGTCGTGTTGTGTAGTGCGAGAGGAAACGAGAGGGGATAACGGCATGAGATGCTCCGGGAAAATGTGTCCCTTTCCTGTTTGAATGAAACCCGAAATACCATTGACTTGTTCCCCGGCGGGTGCTGAAAAATCGATAAACAAGAAACTTATTTGCCCGGACCTTGGTTATACCTGGAGGTAAATGCTGTAATTGCTGTCTCGTCTGCACACCTTGAAGCAGAGAGCGATCTGATGTCCGGCCAAGCAGCGGAATTCGATCAGAAAGACGCCTCCCGGCCAGTCGGATCGTCTTCTGCCTCTGCGGCACTTCTTGTGATTCAACCACTCATTCCTGACATAGTCCCTGCGGCCGTCAGCCGCCAATTCACATTGCGAGAGGGTCAACGTCCCATGCGGAAGTCCCTAAGAATACCACCCTGGACATGGATTTTCGGTCTTGTCGCCATTCTCCTTTGCGTAACGGCAGGATCGGGATTGGCCCAGCGAAAATCGATCAAGCAGTATGTGCACCAAATCTGGACCGCCAATGAGGGGCTCCCCCAGAATTCCGCGTCGAACATCAGGCAGACGCGGGATGGGTACATCTGGTTTTCAACCCAGGAAGGGGTCGCGCGCTTCGACGGCGTGGAATTCACGGTTTTCGATAGAGCGAATACGAAGGAACTACCCACCCCCTGGATGCTCCGCATGAACGAAGACAGCGACGGCGGATTGTGGATGCGGCCGGCAGGCTTCGCTCCGGGAATCCTCCGGTATCACGGAGGGAGGTTTTATTTCTTCGACACAACTACCGGGCTTCCGCACAACCGGGTGATCAGCTGGCACAGCGACAAACACGGCAAGACCTGGCTCGGCACAATTGGAGGCCTCGCTGAATTCAATGACGGGAAGTTCAAAACATATACCGTGAGGGACGGTCTCCCCGCTGACACAATCTTCGCACTCGGACTCGACAACGAAGAAAACCTCTGGATAAGCACTTCGCGAGGACTGGCCCGGCTCATTGGCGGCAAACTAGAAACCATGACCGGCCGGAAGGAATTTCCCGACACGGTCTTCCTGCGTGTCAATCCCAATTCGAATTGCTACCAAGACCGTCATGGCACCCTCTGGATGAACACAGCAACGCATCTCCTTGCCTATCGCGGTGGAACGGTCACGCGCTACGAGAAAAAGGCTGTTCTTTCGAATTCTACCGTACAGGCTCTCCACGAAGACAACCGCGGAACGATGTGGATTGCAACCGCCGGAGGCTTGGTCTCCTTTGTGAACGGCAAGTTCACAAACTACAATTCGTCCGCCGATAAAGATGAGAACAATTTCCTCCTTATCCGCGAAGATGCGGAAGGGAGCCTCTGGCTCGGGACCGGAAAGGGGATTGCTCGATTTGTAGGCGGCAAATTCGAACGCTACCAGCGAAGCGATGGACTGTCCGACAACGGCGTGCAGGACATGCTGATAGACCGCGAGGGAAGCATCTGGGTGAGCACATTCGGCGGGGGAGTGGACCGGTTTCGCGACGAGAAATTCGTCACCTATTCTTCGAAAGTCGGCCTCAGCGAAGACAACACCGAATCCGTCTTCGAGGATCATACAGGAGCGATCTGGATAGGCACGGCGTTCGGTGCGCTCAACCGGCTCGCAGGCGGCGTCATCACTCAGTTCGAGAACAGGCAGGGACCGCCCCTGGTGGATGTGCGGGCTCTGGGAGAAGACAGCGAAGGGACCATCTGGATAGGTTCATCGCGGGGTATTTATACGCTCAGGAACGGCACGATCACAATGCGGTCTCACACAGTCAACGGTGTGCCGGATTTCGAGGGGGGGGCGTTTCTACTGACAAAATCGGGAGAATGGCTTGTCGCCTCACGGAACCAGCTCTTCTCATACCATCGTGGCCAGTTCACCTCGCTCGGCTCGGTTGGCGCGAGGGACAACCCTTCAGACGCAGTCACCACACTGTTCGAAGACAGCAAGGGCACAATCTGGATTGGCACTCAATCGATGACATATTGGTACAAGAATGGACAACTCGAACAAGTCGGAACCGAAAAAGGATTTGAAGCGCTCTGGAGTATGGCCTTTCATGAGGACACCGATGGCGCTGTCTGGATAGGCACAGGGAGCCATGGGATCTTCAGATACAAAGACGGTAAATTCTTCGGCATCTCACCGCGGCAAGGATTGTTCGACTATAACGTGTACGCTGTTCTTGAGGACAGTGCAGGGTATTTCTGGATGTCCTCGAACAAGGGGGTGTCGCGCGTCAGCAAGCAACAGCTGAATGATGTCGCCGACGGGAAGACGGAATCGGTGACATTTAATTCCTATGGTGCCGCAGACGGGATGGAGAGCCGTGAGTGCAATGGCGGCTATTCCCCGTCCGGATTCAAGCTCAAGGACGGGCGTCTCTGCTTCTCGTCGATCAAAGGAATCGTGATTGTCAACCCGGCAGATATCCGGATCAATCAGATTCCTCCGCCTGTAGTGATCGACAGGTTCCTTGTGGAAGGAGAGCTGCAGCCAGCGAACAGGCAGGTCCATGTGCCCGCCGGAAGATCACGCTTCGAATTCCACTACGCAGGGATCAGTTACGCCGCGGGAAAGGAAGTGAAATACAAGTACCAGCTTATGGGGCTTGACGATGACTGGATCGACGCGGGGACGCGGCGCGAAGCGTACTATACCCATCTA
The DNA here is from genome assembly GCA_036732865.1 of Bacteroidota bacterium. GTDB lineage: Bacteria > Bacteroidota > Ignavibacteria > UBA10030 > UBA6906 > Fen-1255. Next base: position 8,032 of record DAINBR010000081.1, read on the forward strand.
GATCCCGGAGAGTATACGTTCCGGGTCATTGCCGCCAACAGCGACGGCATCTGGAACGAAACGGGGGCATCCGCAGGCTTCGTGCTGAGCCCGTTCTTCTACCAGACTCCATGGTTCATTGCGCTAGTGGTCATCGGGTTCTTGACAGCCGGCCCATCGTTTTATCTCTACCGGATGCGGAGCATGAAGAAGCGCAAGGCCGAGCTCGAGCAGCAGGTGCAGGACAGGACCGGAGAGCTTCAGAAGACCCTAAATAATCTGAAAGAGACCCAGAATCAACTCATTCTCTCGGAGAAAATGGCCTCGCTCGGACAGCTGACCGCGGGAATTGCCCATGAAATCAAGAACCCGCTCAATTTTATCACAAACTTCTCTGTTCTCTCACGAGACCTGACGAAGGATCTCCGGAAAGAGCTCGCCGCCGAACGCGACCGTGTCGATCCAGAGCGGGCCAAGGAAATCGAAGATCTGTTGAATGACCTCGAGCAGAACGTCGGCAAGATCAACGAGCACGGAAAACGTGCCGATAGCATCGTCCGCGGGATGCTCCTGCACTCACGCGGGAAAGCGGGGGAGCGTCAGGAGACCGATCTGAATGCTCTGCTCTCCGAATACACGAATCTGGCCTACCACGGTATGAGGGCGCTGGATCAATCATTCAACGTGAAGATCGAGACTGACTTCGATCCGGCTGTCGGCAAAGTCAGCGTCGTTCCTCAGGACCTGAGTCGCGCTTTTCTGAATATCGTCAACAACGCCTGCTACGCGGCGTACGACAAGAAGAAGACTTCCAAGAATGGTTTCGCGCCGGTGGTGCGCGTAAGCGCAAAGAGTCTTTCCGAAGCTGTCGAAATCCGGATCAGGGATAACGGAAATGGGATCCCGGATTCGATCCGCAAAAAGATCTTCAATCCGTTCTTTACGACGAAGCCCGCAGGCGTCGGAACGGGCCTCGGACTGTCGCTCTCCTACGATATTATCACGCAGGAGCACAAAGGAGAAATCAGGGTGGATTCAGAAGAAGGACAGTACACCGAATTCGTGATCACCATCCCGCGGCATGCGGGAAATGGACAGGGAGGTGCCTGATGAAGATCATGATCGTAGATGATGAACGGGACGTGGAAATCCTCTTCCGGCAGCAGTTCCGCAAAGAGGTAAGAGATGGCCGCGTTGAACTCTGTTACGCATTCTCGGGGGAGGAGGCGCTGGACTACCTCCAGACGGTAAATCCTCCGGATGTGGTGTGTATTCTTTCGGATATCAACATGCCCGGCATCACCGGGCTCGATCTGCTCAGAGCAGTAAAAGAGAAGTATCCCGGGATCCGGGTCTCCATGATCACGGCCTACGGCGATGAACTCAATTTTAAGACCGCGATGTCGACTGGAGCCGAACACTATTTCACGAAGCCTATCGATTTTGACCAGGTCAAGAAGGACGTACTGAATGCCTCCTAGAATCCTCGTTGTGGATGATGAGCCGGATCTCGAAGTCCTAATTCGCCAGAGGTTCCGCAAGCAGATTCGCGATGACGAGCTCCGATTCGAATTTGCCCAGAACGGCCTCCAGGCCCTGACCAGACTTGATGAACATCCTGATATTTCAGTCATCCTTTCCGACATCAACATGCCCGAAATGGACGGCCTGACACTCCTGGAGAAGGTGGGTGAACGGAACAACCCGGCAATCAAGTCCGTCATAATCTCTGCGTACGGCGACATGGAGAACATCCGGACTGCCATGAACCGGGGTGCCTTCGACTTCCTGACAAAACCGATTGATTTTAACGACCTCGATCTCACCGTTCAGAAAACCATGCAGCAGCTCGAAGTCATACGGCATGCGCTGAAGACGAGGGATGAACTCGTCGCCGTGCAGCGCGATTTGAGCACGGCCACACGCATCCAGCAATCCCTTTTGCCAAAAACGTTCCCACCTTTCCCACACCGTCCCGAGATGGACATCTATGCGGAGATGCAGACAGCTAAGGAGGTCGGGGGGGACTTCTACGATTTCTACCTTATCGACGAAGACCGTCTTGCCTTCGCCGTAGGCGACGTGTCGGGGAAGGGGATTCCTGCGGCTATTTACATGGCGGTGAGCCGAACTCTGCTGAAGGCCATTGCGCACCAGATCGTCAACCCCGGCGAGGTCCTGAGGAAGCTCAACACGCTTCTGATTCCGGAGAGCGATGAGTCGACGTTTGTGACTATCTTTTACGGCGTGCTGAACATCCACTCCGGCGAGATACAGTTCAGTAACGGAGGGCACAATCTACCCTATCACGTCCGTGCGACCGGAGAGATTGAACAACTCCCCATGACCGATGGAATGTTTCTTGGCAAGTTTCCGCATATGGACTTCGAGACGAAGAGACTTCACCTGTCGAAGGGCGATTCGTTGTTCGTCTACACCGATGGCGTGAGTGAGGCGATGGACTCCGAATTGAATCAGTACCAGGAGGCGCGACTGGAATCGTATCTGAGATCGACAGGCGGAAAGGCAATTCAGGACATCGTGCGAGGAAGCATCGCCGATATCAAGAAACACACGCGCGAGGCACCGCAATCGGACGACATCACCGTCCTGTCTCTGCGCTACATTGGCAGGAATGGACACTGAATGTAGATCAACTACTGCCGACCATCCTCAATGTTTGATCATCAGACCAAAGCCTGGATCCCGATTGCCGATAGGAGTACCCCGCACTTTTCCCAATGACACGCGGCTGACCCTTTTTCCGTATTATCGATCCATACGTCCTGATTGACATCCGGTGCTTCTGGTGGTATATTGCTGCACAAGAATCCCTCGATTTGGCCCAAACCGATAAGCCTGTTCGACCCCAGGGGTTCCACACTCACGCAACATCCGGAGCGCAGCCGACCAATGCGACTATTACCGCTCGTCACCCTGCTGATCCTGACTTTCAACACAACCAATGCACAACCATACGCTGATTTGATACTCCTGAACGGCAAGATATGGACGGTCAATCCGAAGCAGCCTGAAGCGGAAGCGGTGGCCTGCAGTGGAAACAGGATCGTTGCGGTAGGATCGACGAAGGATATTCGATCCTGGGCCGGGGAGAAAACGCAGGTTATCGACCTTGCCGGCAAACGTGTCATTCCCGGATTCAAC
>DAINBR010000082.1:0-11000 GCA_036732865.1 Bacteroidota bacterium
AGGACGCGGCACTGGAGTCCCGCTTCGGGGACCAGTATCGTGAATACCGGAAACAAACGTGGTTCTGAGGAGAGGTGAGTCACCCGGGTGACGCGAACCGGGAATACAAGAAAAAGATACCGATGCTCATCCCATGGCGCGGGTTGGATGGCTCAGCAGCACTTCCCTGAATGCGTCATACTGAGCGGAAATCCGGGTGCTCTGTTTCGGTCGCTCCAGCGCCTCCTGGAGTTGTGGCGGGAGTGGCATTCGTATTCCCAGAGCCCTTTCGATGACATCGGAGAATTTGCCGGGATGTGCCGTTGCCATTACAATGGCCGGCTCATCTCCGATTCGTTTCCTTGCCGCCGCGACACCTACAGCCGTATGCGGATCTAGAATCTTTCCGGTCAGGCTATACGTGGCCCGGATTTCATCGAGAGTTTCTTCGTCCCCTATTGTCACGGCTCCAATCTCAGCTTGTATGGCCGCAATGTCATCGTGATAGTGTGATCGTATCCTCGCCAGGTTACTCGGGTTGCCGATATCCATTGCGTTGGAGTGCGTCTGCAGCGCGGCGCGCGGGATGAACGACCCGGTTCGAATGTACTGCGCGCCGGCATCATTGACGTTCGTAGCCGCCACCAGTTTTCCCGCCGGAAGCCCCATGGCTTTCGCATATACGCCGGCAGTGAGATTCCCGAAGTTGCCGCTGGGCACAACGAAAGCCGGGAGGGCATCTGCAGCTCCCAGCCGGGGGAAGTTTTGCCACTGCGCCATTCCCCACACGTAGTAGCCAATTTGAGGCAGTAATCTGCCGAGACTGATGGAATTTGCGGTGGTTAAATGCCGGGCCTCAGCCACTTCCTTGTCGGCCAGGGCCTGCTTTACCAGACGCTGACAGTCATCGAACGTGCCTTCGACTTCCAAAGCATGAATGTTCCCGCCCAGAGTCGCCATTTGTTGCTCTTGCAGCGAGCTGATCTTCCCGGAGGGGTAGAGAACATACACGGTGATGTGCTGTACATTGAAGAAGCCATGGGCAACGGCACTTCCTGTATCCCCGGATGTCGCCACGGCGATCGTGACATCCTCGTGCGACGTGTGAAGGTAGTGCGAAAGCACGCGGGCAAGAAACCGCACACCAATATCTTTGAATGCGAGGGTCGGTCCGTGGAAGAGCTCAAGCAGGTGGATGTTGCCGTGCAAGTGCGTGAGTGGAATCGGAAATGTCCAGGCGCGCCTGAACAATGCGGCGAAATCTTTCCGCGGTATATCATCGATAAAAGCTGCAGCCAGCTCCCGGCCGATCGCATGGAGAGATGTCGTTGAGAGGTCTCTCATTAATGCCGCCGGGAAGCGGGGAAGCCGTTCGGGGATATACAGCCCGCCGTCAGGTGCAAGGCCCAAAAATACAGCTTTCCGGAACGTCGTCGCGGGGGCTCGTCCTGCCGTGCTCACATAGTTCATTTGCTGCGCGTCCAGAGTATTGTTGCACCGGCGCGGTTGATGCGGGATACGTACGTATCGCATGCGATTCGCGCCGCGCGCGCAAATGTTTTTTGCATCGCGCGCGCCACGACGTGTGCGGTGCGGACCGAAGCCGTTACCGCGAACATGGACGGGCCTGATCCGGAAATCGAACATCCAAACGCACCCGCCCGCAGCGCGGATTCCTTTACTTCTGCAAAACCGGGAATAAGATTCGCCCGCACGGGTTCCGCGACAGCGTCCTCAATACACCTTCCCACCAGCGCCGGATCACCTGCCGCCAACCCGACGGTCAATCCGCTGATGTTTCCCCACTGGTTGATCGCCGTCTGCAACGTAATTGCTTTCGGCAACATGCTTCGCGCATCTTCCGTTCGTATGACTGTGTGCGGATGAACGACAACCCATACGATTGTGTTTTTTGTGGGAACCGGGATTACGTCCAGAGGGGTATACTTGCGGACCAGACACGCGCCTCCGAAGAGGCATGGTGCCGCATTGTCCGCGTGCGCTACACCGGAAGCCTTCCGTTCTCCTTCCATGGCGAATCGGAGCAGGTCGGCCCTGTCGACCGGACGGGGAAGCAGTGCGTTCACGGCAACTGCGGCCGCGACACTGCTGGCAGCGGAGCTCCCGAGTCCGGATCCGATCGGCATTCGTTTGTCGAGCAACATCTTCACACCGAACGGTGGGTGAAATTCTTCCAGCATCAACATGGTGACATAACCGGCAACGTTCGATTGCGGATCAACCGGCACATCGGGGTGCGTCGTCCGCACGGAGAAGCAGAGCCCGGGCGCAGGCTGGCGCTCGGCGACCACGACATCACCCGGCTGAGCGATTGCGATACCCAGCACGTCGAAGCCGGAACCGAGATTGGCGATGGTTGCCGGTGCGAATACTCTCGTTTTGCGCGGCCGTATCATTGTGGTAGATAGTGCAAGAGCTTCAGAAGGTCGGAGAACACACCCATCGCTGTCACTTCGGCACCGGCGCCCGGACCCTGCACCACGAGTGGCGACTGTGCGTACCGGTGCGTCGTAAAGGTAATAACATTATCACTCCCGTGCGTAGAAGCAAGTTGATGGCCCCGGGGGATCTCTTTCACTCCGGCATACGCGGCCCTTCCCTGGACCACGCCGACGTATCGCAGCACGCGGCCTTGCTCCCGGGCTGCCAGGAAGCGGCGCTGCATTGCGGCATCGGAGTGTCTGTACTCGGCGAAGAACCCCCCCGGTAGGGGTCCTCCGCGCAATGGACGGGGAACGAGGCTTTCAGTGCGGATTTGCCGGAGATCCATTTGCAGCCCGATCTGCCGCGCGAGGATGAGCAGTGTGCGCGCCACATCTTCACCCGACAGGTCATCACGCGGATCCGGCTTCGTATAGCCGAGTTCCATGGCCTCCTGAACCAGAGCGCTGAACGGCACCGTACCGTCGTAATGGTTGAACAAATGACTGAGCGTGCCGGAGAATACTCCCTCGATCTTCACGATCGTATCGCCGCTGGCGATCAAATCATTGAGTGTTGAGATGATCGGCATCCCCGCGCCGACGTTGGCCTCGTACAGGAAATACTTCTGGCGGCTTTTCATAAGCTCTGTCAGCTGCTTGTACCTCCGCCAGGGCAGCACATTTGCCTTTTTGTTCGGTGTCACAATGTGCATGTTCAGCCGCACGAAGTCTTCGTACAGGTCTACAATTTCTCCGCTCGCCGTACAATCGACAATGACGGCGTTTGTGAAATGCATTTCCGCCAGGTGGCGGAGGAACGACCGCGGTTCCATGCGCGACGATGAAGAGACCAGCGTTTCCTTCCACCGGAGGAGATCGATGCCATCCGGGGAGAGCACGAACCGGGAACTATCGGCGATTCCACAGAGGCGCGCCTCAAAGCCCCGTCCGTTCAAGAATTTGCGCTGTTGATGCAGCAGTCGCAGGAATGCAGCCCCGATGTTCCCCGGCCCGATCAAAATCATCGCGAGAGTTTTGCGGCGTTCAAAAAAAGCAGAATGCACTACGTTGAGTGCCCGAATTCGCTGACTCTCGTCTATCACCAGCGAAATGTTACGTTCCGATGCACCCTGGGCGATCGCCGTAACGTTGATCCCGTTGCGCCCCAGGGCTTGAAACACTTTTCCCGATACCCCCGGCGTCCCTTCCATGCCGTCGCCCACAATAGCAACGATCATTTGACCGGATTTCTCGTCCAGAGACATTATCTTCGATTGCACTTCATACCGGAACTCTTCGTTGACCGCTTCACGCGCCCGGGGTACATCCGAGCTGCTGACGGCGATACAGATCGTGTGTTCCGAAGACGCCTGGGAGATGAGGATGACGTTGACGTTGTGCAACGCCAGGGAGCGGAACAGCCTACCCGCGGTGCCCGGCACGCCCACCATCCGCAAACCGCGAAGTGTGAGCAGCGTACATTGATCCACCGACGCGATGCCTTTCGCAACACTTTCCCACCGGTTGACATGGCTCGAGATGCGTGTGCCGGGTGCAGCGGGGTTCAGGGTATTCTTGATAACGATGGGAATCCGTTTGACCACTGCGGGGGCAATCGTGGAGGAGTGCAGTACCTTTGCCCCGAAGTACGAGAGTTCCATCGCTTCTTCGTAGGACATCTGCGGCACAACGAACGCCGTCTTGACAGCCCGCGGATCAGCGCTGAGAATCCCGTCGACGTCCGTCCATATTTCGATCACTCCCACTCCCAGCGCAGCACCAAGAATCGCGGCGGTATAATCGGACCCGTCTCGTCCGATTGTTGTCGTGCGTCCGTCTTCGGTGGCCCCGATGAACCCCGTTACAACAGGGATCACCTTTCTGCCGGCATGGGCATACAGGCTTGAAAAGACCTTCTTGACCGCGGCATTGGTTGCAGGGAACAGCACGCCTGCCTTCGTGAATCGATCATCGGTGACGACAAGAGTCCGTGAGTCGACGAATCGGGCGGCTCGTGAGCGTTGGAGATAGGATGCCAGGGTAAGGGCCGACAACCGTTCACCGAAACTTGCGGTCAGATCCTGGGTGCGGGGAGAGCAATGGCGAAGAAGGTAGACCCCCTGCAGTACATTGTTGAGTTCTGAGAGGAGAGTCTGCACGTCGGTTGCCACCCGTTTGGGCGGCCGGTGCGCATGCAACTCGTTGAGCGCGTCCAGATGGCGCATCACAAGCGCTTCATACAACGAGTGAAACTCTCGCATGCCGTTTTCCGCAAGGCGTGCACATTCAAGCAACTGGTTTGTCACACCCTGGTAGGCGGAAACGACGACGACCACGGGGCCGCGTTGTGCCGCCTGGAGCACGATCGAAGCGACCTCGCGCATGCGTCCTGGGTTCGCCACAGATGAACCCCCGAATTTCATCAGCCTGCGTTTTGCCATGTTGTTTGCTACCCCTGACTCAGGACCTTGCTGAGTTCTTCAGAGCGACGGGTTGCCGTCGCGACGGCATTAATGAGCATGGACCTCAACCCGTGCGACTCCAGCTCGTGAATCGCATTGATGGCTGTCCCGCCCGGTGTGGTCACCTGGTCACGCAAGATCGCCGGATGGAGTCCGGACATCTTCACGAGCTTTGCCGAGCCCAGGACGGTCTGGATGGCAAGGCGCGTCGCGATATCGCGCCCGAGTCCCATTTTTACGCCGCCGTCAATGAGTGCTTCGATAACCATGTAAATGTATGCCGGTCCGCTTCCGCTCAGGCCGGTGACGGCGTCAAGCTGCTCTTCGGCAACGGTGACGATTTCCCCGACTGCGGAGAAGATCGCTTCTGCGATTTTTTTCTGCTGTCCGGAGACATGGTCGCCATACGCGATCGCTGTTGCGCCTTCATCGACAGTCGAGGCGATGTTGGGCATTGTGCGGATAATGCCGAGCTTGCGGCCTATGAGTTCTCCCAGGAAAGCAATCCGTACGCCCGCTGCGATGGAGATCACGAGGTGATCGTCGCGCATCACCGGCTTGATTTCTTTGAGGACTTTCGGGATGGTCATGGGTTTTACGCACAAGAGGATGATCTCGGCCCCAGCGACAGCATCACGCAGATTCGTGCTGGTGCGTATATGCCACTTTTCCGCGAGGGCATGGAGCTTCTCAATGCTGATGTCGCACCCTGTGATTTTCTGGGGCGGAGTTAATCCCGCTTTGACAATGCCGATCAGAAGTGAAGTCCCCATATTGCCGGTTCCGAGCACCGCAATCGTCTTGTCGATTTGGTGGCGCTTTTCGGTCTGGTGCTTCCTTATGGCGTCTGCTTTCATGGCTCAGCTCCTCATAACCCGCGAAAGGTTGTAATATCCCTCCGGACATGATCAACACTCCTCTGTCCGAGGCGAACTCTGCTTTGACCTTGTTACTTTGTGGAAATTGTGGCTTCTGGTGTGAGCGTCGTTGCCCCGGCCGTTCGTCAGCTGACTGGAGTCAGCTGCGGAGCGGGAAGGAGGCCGACCGTTGTGGTAGTACCACGAGCGAGGGATGCAGCCGACAGTATGCCCCAGGCGCCGGTCACGGTACCAAGGACCCCCGGGAATCCGATATGTCTGCTGGCGTGCATTCTGAATGCTTGTTGATGTATAGCACCAATATAATGGAAAAGGAAGGCTTGTCAAGCAAAATCAGGCCCACACAAAATCAGGCCTGGATTGTAAGGGGATTGGGTTGCGACCTGTGAAAGGAGGAAACGGCCGTGGAATGTCACAATTCAACTATGTCGCCCCGGTGGAACAACGAGGTGAATAGCAGCAAGTAGTCCTTGATGTGTCTCGTAATGAGGAAATTATTGCGAATATGCTCTCTTCCGTTGACACCCAACCGTTTGGCGAAATCGGGCTCATTGATGAGTTGTTTGATCCAGTGGGTCGTGCCTTCAATAGAGTGCGTAAGGATGCCCGAATACTTGTGCTTGATCTGCAGGGGGATTCCGCCGACAGCGCCTGCAATCGTGGGTTTTGCTTTCCAGAGAGCCTCGGAGACCGTCAAGCCAAATCCCTCTTTCAGCGATTTCTGAAGAATGATCGTCGAGCCCCGCTGCAGAGCGTTGATTTCCAGGTCGCTCGACGGCGGAAGGAAGATGACGAAGATATCCTTGTCCGTCGAAGCCTCTTCCTGGACCTGTGCCATGATCGCCGGCCCTTCGGGGTCGTCGGTTGCACCGCCGCCCGCGAGCACCAACTGCATATCCACATGCCTCTTCGCCGCTTTGTATGCCTTGATCACGCCGAGAGGGTCCTTCAAATAATCGAACCTGGAAATCTGTGTGACGACCGGACGCGATCGGTCAATCTTGAAGCGATCGAAGACTGAGGCAATGGTTTCTTCCGGCAGCTCCCGGTTCTTGTCGCTCAACGGATCAATCGACGGGGGGATCAGCACCTGTGGGATGAGCAACTTCCGGGCAAACGCCGGCGCGGAGAACACCGCAGAGTCATAGCGCGAAATGTATTGTTCCAGGAACCTCCAGACACGAACATCGGGCTTGGAGAAATCGATATGGCAGCGCCAGAGCCACTTCTGCCCATCCGGGTTTCGCTTTTCGATAAGGGCGACCGGTTGCGGGTCATGCACAAAGACGATATCAGCAAGACTCATTTCTTCGGCGTTTTCGCGATTAATGTGCACGAAATAGTCAAGCTCCTCGTCGCTGACCTGTGTAGGGACACCATGCAGGGCGTTGTGAAACTTCTTGGTCACGGAGAAGAACTTCTCGTCGCCCTTGATCACATCCCATCGCGCATCGATGCCGAGTTGTTTCAGGAGGGGGAGCATTCGTGTCAGGATTTCGGCTACACCGCCGCCCACCGCGGTTGAATTGATATTCTGGACCGATTTCCCCTCAACATACCGGGCAAGCACGCGGAGCTCGTCGATCGCCGCCTGGCCCGTAATTGCTGCATAGTCCTCAATACGTAGCATTTGTCCTCACCATGGCGATGATTCGTTTGCGCAACCCCTCAAGGGTATGTGCATAGGGGTCAAGAGTCCGGAGTCGATCGGCAAGCTCTGGTTTGCCAAGAGACAAAAACCATTCGGAGAAATCATTATCTCCCTGCTCCAATCTCAGTTTTGCATCGAACACGTGATAGTAAATCGAGTTGATGCTGACACGACCGAGTTCGTCCGGAAACTCCCGCAGATCGTGTGCGACGTGCCCGGTGGGGAAGACAAACGCGCGTGAGGCCATGAAATGAAACTCCTGCCCGGCCGGACTGAACGCGAGGCGTTCGGCAGAGTCCAGGTAGTTTTCCAGCGTCGTGATGAGCTTCTCGCGGAGTTGTCCGATTGTTCTGAACTGAATAATGTCCACGCTGGACAGCTGCTCACCTAACACATCATCCCCCAGCTCCTCGCTGATCCAGTAAGCGAAATCATTCGGCGGCTCCGGCGAGAGGAAGTGATGTTGTTCGAGGAAACGGTGGGTGTGATAGTAGACTGAGGAATCCGGCACGTGTCGAAGACCTTCAAGCAAGCCTTGAACGTTCCTGGCCTTTATGCCGAGAAGAAGTGTCTGGTCGAGTTTGGTTTTGAAATAGAACGGTTCCATCGCGCTTCTTCTTCTCCCCGATACACTGTTTGTGTCCTCTGCCCCGCTCGCATCCGGTTGGCTGCTCCTCCTTGAATATACAGAGTCCGGGGGGCTTATGCAAAATCGCCGGCCTCATGCCTGGCACAGAGGTCGCGTGCAAACGGCGGATCATTTCTTCTTGCGTATCATCTGAGGGATATGCATACTGTCTCGGGGATATGTCTCGCTTGAACCGGTGAATTCGACATGTTCTGGGCAACACAGTTCTTGAATAGGATGCATGACAGCGTGCCCGCCCAGGTCGGGAGAACTGCGGAAAGCGGGGGATGGTTTCTGAGAGTAGGGAGGACAGCATGAAAATCACCGTTCGACTGATAGTCTCGCTTGTGCTGGCGGCAGCGCTTGTGGCTTCAGTCTTTTCCTACGTGCAGGTCCAGACAGAGAAACACCGGTTAACACAGGAACTGAGCGTCCGGGCGGCAATTCTCTCCGAGAGTCTCGAAGAATCGATAAAAGAGCTGCTCCGATCCGGATCGCCCGAGAAGTTCAAGGACTTTGTGGACAGGTTCGGTAACCGTGAGAAGCTGGTAGGCATTGCTGTGTATGACAGCGTCGGTACACTGATTGCGGCCAGTCCTGCAATGTCGCAGACCAGGAGTACTGCACCGCGTTGCGTGTGGGAGGCTTTCGCGCTTGGACAGGGTATCACAAGCCATGTATCTGAGGATGGTCAGCAGAAACACCTCTTTGCGACACCTCTCCATCTCGAGGGCAGGATGGTGGGTGCGCTTCTGGTGCAACATGACGAGTCCTACATTGATGCAAGACTGAAGGGGATATGGACAACAAACTTCTTCGGACTTCTGTCTCAGGCATTCCTGATTATTTTGACGACGATCGTGGTTGTGCGGTGGAGTATCACCGGACCCATTGCCAGCGTCGCGAAGTGGATGAGAGGGCTCAGAACCGGAAGGCCCAGCCATCCCCCGATGCTTCCGCGGGGGGATATCCTCGGCCCATTGGCTGAAGAGGTGACGCTGCTCGCTAAGAGTCTGGCAGTTGCCAGGGCTGCTGCCGAAGAGGAGGCGCGCCTGCGCGTCGAAGGAGGGTCCATGTGGACCGCCGAGCGGCTGAAAGAGCACGTGCGACAGACGCTCGGGGGAAAGAATCTCCTCGTGGTGTCGAATAGGGAACCGTACATGCATGTGAGGCAGGGCGGGTCTGTCGAATGCATTGTCCCGGCGGGCGGCCTCGTGACGGCCCTCGATCCAGTCCTGCAGGCATGCGGGGGAGTCTGGATCGCGCACGGCAACGGAGATGCTGACCGTGAGATGTCGGATGACAGAGGCCGGCTGCAGGTGCCCCCCGAGGGTCCCCGGTACACCCTGAGGCGGGTCTATATCACCAAAGAGGAGGAAGAGGGGTACTACTATGGTTTTTCGAATGAAGGGATCTGGCCACTCTGTCACATCACTCACACGCGGCCGCTCTTCCGTCTGGATGATTGGGTCAGCTATCAAAAAGTGAACCAGAAATTTGCTGAGGCAGTCCTGGATGAAATCGCGGAGGAATCTGAACCCCTTATACTGGTGCAGGATTACCACTTTGCACTCCTGCCTTTGTTGATCAAGTCGAAACGGCCCGATGCCCGGGTTGCGATCTTCTGGCATATTCCCTGGCCAAACCCCGAAGTCTTCGGGATCTGCCCCTGGAAACAGGAGATCCTCCTTGGTCTTCTGGGATCGGATCTCATTGGCTTCCACATTCAGTTCCACTGCAACAATTTCCTGGAAACCGTCGACCGTTTTCTCGAATCCAAGATCAACTGGGATCAATTCACCGTGGAAAAGGAGGGGTCAAAGACCGTCGTGCGGCCGTTTCCGATCAGTGTCGCCTTCCCGGGACTCTTGGACGGCAAGCAGAAGACTGAGACGGGCCCCGGGACAATGCGCGATGTGTTACTGAGACAGAAGATCACCCCTTCGAAGTACCTCGCTGTCGGTGTTGATCGCATCGACTACACCAAGGGAATCGTAGAACGGTTCAAGGCTGTGGAGCGATTTCTGGAGAAGTATCCCGAGTACATCGGGCAATTCACGTTTGTGGAATTCGGCGCTCCGAGCAGGACGCACATCAAACGGTACCACGATTTGATGGCGGAGGTTGAGGAAACAGTCGATAAGATCAACTGGCGATTCCGTCACAAGGATTGGAAGCCGGTCGTGTTCCTCAAAGCTCATCACGGTCATCAGACAATCAATCCATTTTACCGGGCCGCTCACCTGTGCATGGTCACGTCGCTCCATGATGGGATGAACCTCGTGGCCAAGGAGTTTGTGGCGGCGCGGGATGACGAAGACGGAGTCCTAATTTTGAGCCAGTTCACGGGAGCATCGAGAGAGCTACAAGATGCAATTGTCGTCAATCCTTATGACGTTGAAGAAATGGCGAACGCAATCTACACTGCGCTGACTATGCCGGAAGCAGAACGGGGTGAGCGAATGCGGCGGATGAGGGAAGTCATCAGTGATCGTAATGTGTACCGCTGGGCCGGCAACATCGTGTCAACCCTGTCGAGGCTGAGATTGCCGAAGCCGGTGGGGGAGGAAGTGCACGAGCAGCCATGACGCCCCAACCTCTATTCGGTCCTCGAAAAACTCTCAACCCCTCGGTCAAGAAGAAACTGCGGGGTTGCAGTCATGTGATCCTGTTCCTGGACTTTGACGGGACTCTCGCCCCTATTCGAAGAACGCCGTCGCTGGCGACACTCTCACCAAGAATGAAGTCTCTTCTCGATCAATTATCGGCACGTCCGGATGTGACGCTTGCTCTGGTGACCGGGCGATCCCGTCAAGATATCTTGACACGCGTCCACATCGATGCTCTTCTCGTAATGGCCAATCACGGGTTTGAGATCGCGGGGGGCCGATCTGAGTGGATTCACCCGGTGGCGAATGCGATTCGGCCGTTGCTTGCCAAGGTCGACCGGACGCTCAC
>DAINBR010000083.1:0-10950 GCA_036732865.1 Bacteroidota bacterium
GGATCTGTACATTCTGCTGGATTCGCGTACGGGCTCGCCGCTTGACCAGGGAATCCTGGAGTCCGATGTGGCCGCAGTTCTTGCGCGCTATGAAAAACAGGGTTATCCGATGGCCCGATGTACGATCGATTCTCTCACGACGATCAGCGGAACGACGACCGATACGCTTTCCCTCTCGCTGATGGTCGACGAGGGACCGCGCGTGAGCATCCAGGAGGTGCGTGTTGAAGGTAACCGCGAGACCGCAACCGGGGTGATTCTCCGCGAGTCACGCATACGGATGGGCGAGCTCTACGATCCTGATCGCATGCAGACCGTCCGGCAACGACTCCTCCGGCTGAACATCTTCTCCTCGGTGTCCGAACCTGAGCTTTACCTCCGGCGGGACGCCGGCGGGGTGCTTATCCGTGTACAGGAGGGGAGCACAAATACCTTCGATGGCGTTGCCGGGTACATGCCGGGTACCGGGACTGACGCGGGGGGGTATTTCACCGGTATCGCCGCGATTTCGATGCGGAATCTGTTCGGCACCGCCCGTAAATTGAATTTCCGGTGGCAGAAAGAGGACAGGCATTCGCAGCAGTTGGGCATCGGGTACGTGGAGCCGTGGGTGTTGGGTGTGCCTTTGAACGTGGGTCTGGAATTCCAGCAGCGACAGCAGGACACGAGCTATGTCCGGCAGGGGGGAAATGTGCGGGCTGAATGGATGTTCTCGGAAGAGCTGGCGGTGAGCATGATTGGCAGTGCGGAAAGCGTTATTCCCTCCGCGGACAGCGCGAGTGCACGTGTGCCCCGGAGTTATACGATGGGTGTGGGTGTTGAGGTGATGTATGACACGCGTGACGACATCTACAGTCCGACGGGCGGTGCACGCTACCGCGCCGATTATAACTATGGGAGGAAGTCGGTTACGACTCCGGGAAGCGGGGAAACGGTGTCGGGGGGGGTGCAGCGATTCACCGTGGATCTGGACTCCTATTTCTCGCTGTTCTCGCGGCAGGTCATCGCGCTCGGTATACATGGCCGGCAGGTTCAGGGTGCCACAGTGGACGAGAGTGAGCTCTATCGATTCGGGGGCACGAACAGCCTGCGCGGATCACGCGAGCTGCAGTTTGCCGGCACGCGGGTTGGCTGGATAAATGCAGAGTACCGCCTCCTCCTTGCCCGCCGGTCATTCCTTTATACGTTTTTCGACACGGGTTACTACTTCCGCCCAGCAGCCACCCAGCAGGGCATCGAGCCCGGAGAAGCATTCCAGTTCGGATATGGCATCGGTCTCCGGTTTGATTCACCGCTCGGCAATCTGGGTGTCAGCTTCGCACTTGGCAGGGGTGATTCCTTCGCCCAGGGGAAGATCCATTTTGGGATACTCAATGAATTCTGAAGATCCCCTTGAGAGTGAAGCAGTTCTCTGGCGCCGGGGAATGCAAAACGTCGCGGGCATTGATGAAGCCGGCCGCGGGCCGCTTGCCGGGCCGGTCGTCGCGGCGGCGGTGATCTTTCCGGTGGGTTGTGTCGTTGAGGGGGTAGACGACTCCAAGAAGCTGACCCCGGCACGGCGGGAGGAAGCGTTTTCGCGCATCTACCGGCAGGCCGTTGCGATCGGCATCGGCATCGTCGATCACCGCGTGATTGACGAGATCAATATTTTGCAGGCGACCTTGAAGGCGATGCACATCGCCGCCGACGGGTTGCAACCGCGTCCCTGCCATCTCCTGGTCGATGGAAACCGTTTCGCGGGCGGAGACATTCCGTTCACGACAATCATCGATGGGGATGCACGGTGCCAGGCCATTGCTGCGGCATCAATCATTGCCAAAGTCACCCGCGACCGGATCATGGTGGAGCAGGATCTGCTCTACCCGGCTTACGGATTTGCCCGCCACAAAGGCTATGGCACCGTGCAACACCGGGCCGCGATTGAACTGTACGGTCTCTGTCCCATTCACCGCCGAAGCTTTTGCCACCTGCACGGAAGGCATCGCGATGCGCGGACTTGGCCGCTACGGTGAGGAGCTTGCGCGGGAGTACCTTGAAGAACAAGGTCTGCGCATTCTCGTGACCAACTACCGGTTCCATCATGCGGAGGTGGACATCATCGCTGAGGAAGGCGAACTCCTCGTGTTTTGTGAAGTCAAGACAAGGAGCGACGATCAGTTCGGCTCACCGGAGCAAGCGATCACCGCACTGAAGGCCAGGCAGATCCGGAAGGTGGCCGGCGCGTACCTTGCTACACAACTGATCCGCGATCGCCAGTGCAGGTTCGATGTGATCGGGATCGTGACGCACCGCGGCGTGACACGCCTGAACCACCTGCGAAACGCCTTCTGGTGATGCTTGCAGTTCGTATCTTTTTCTCCAATATTTCTACGGTGTTGATGTTCGTGCACGAACAGGATATTCCATCCCAGCCGGAGGAATCGTTAGATGCATGCTCTCCCGTTGATACTCATCGCTCTGTGCGTCATGATCATCGCCTACCGGTACTACAGCGCATTCATCGCAACGAAACTGTTGGTCCTCAATGATTCACATGTGACCCCCGCACACCGCTTTCATGACGGTCAGAATTTCCAGGCAACCAATAAATGGGTGCTCTTCGGCCACCACTTTGCCGCCATTTCAGGAGCCGGTCCGCTCATCGGCCCGGTCCTCGCCGCCCAATTCGGATTTCTCCCGGGATTCCTCTGGCTCGTTGCAGGAGTTGTGATCGCCGGGAGCGTGCATGACTTCACCGTCCTTGTTGCTTCTACCCGCCACGGCGGCAAATCGCTCGCCGAAATCGCCCGGAATGAGATCAGCCCCCTTGCCGGTCTCATAGGTTCGATAACGATACTCATTATACTTGTCATTGCGCTTGCGGGATTGGGACTGGCGGTGGTCAACGCCCTGAGTGAGAGTTCATGGGGCACGTTCACCATTGCCATGACCATTCCCATCGCATTGTTCATCGGGCTCTGGATGTACCGCATCCGCCCCGGTAAAATCGTCGAAGCCAGCGTCATCGGTGTGGCCGCCGTCGTCGCCTCTGTGGTGCTCGGGAGCTACGTTCCGGGCTCGTTTCTTGCCCCCTACTTCACCCTCTCCCGCGACGGAATTGTGATCGCCCTCATCGTGTACGGCTTTTTTGCCTCGGTCTTGCCCGTATGGCTGCTCCTGGTGCCGCGCGACTACTTGAGCTCCTACATGAAAATCGGCACGATCGCCGCACTCGTGGTCGGCGTGGTCGTCGTGAACCCTGAACTGCAAATGCCCGCGGTGACGGCCTATGCCGATGGAGGAGGGCCGATCATCGGAGGCAAGCTCTTTCCCTTCCTTTTCGTCACTATCGCCTGCGGCGCGATCTCCGGGTTTCATGCCCTCATCGCCTCCGGAACCACGCCGAAGCTGTTGAACAAAGAGACCGATGCGCGCTTTATCGGCTACGGGGCGATGCTGATGGAGGGATTGGTGGGCATCGTCGCCCTCATTGCCGCCTGTTCGCTGCACCCCGCGGACTACTTCGCGATCAACCTTCCCGCCGAAAAGTTCGCACTGCTCGGCATGGTTCCCGTGAATCTCGACATGCTGTCTCGCGAAGTGGGAGAAGCGGTGGCCGGCAGGACAGGCGGGGCGGTGTCGCTGGCTGTGGGATTTGCCCAGATCTTCACCGGCCTGCCCGGCCTGTCGAAATTGATGTCATTCTGGTATCACTTCGCCATCATGTTTGAAGCCCTGTTCATTCTTACGACGATCGATGCGGGCACACGCGTGATGCGATTCATGGTGCAGGAGTTTTCCGGCCGGCTCTGGACGCCGATGGAACGCACCAACTGGCTTCCCGGAAATATCATTGCCACATCAATCGTCGTCGCTTCCTGGGGATACTTCCTCTGGACGGGTAACATCAGCACCATCTGGCCGATGTTCGGAACCGCAAACCAGCTCCTCGCCGCGGTGGCCCTCTCCGTTACCACAAGCGTGCTGATCAACTCACGCAGACAGCGCTACGCGTGGGTGACAATGATACCGATGGTATTTGTGTCCGTCACCACGCTGACGGCCGGAGTTCTGAATATCACGGACTCATACTGGCCGATGACGAGGAATCCCGCTACGGCTGTGCAGGGGTATGTGAACTGTGCCTTTACCATCACCATGATTGTGTGTGCGGTCGTAGTGCTGATCGAAGCGGGGAGGCGGTGGTATGCAGCGATCGTGTTGGGGCAATATGACGTGAAAGTGCCGGCCCGAGCGCATAAGCACGTCGATCCTCCGATCGTGGGATGCTGCTGATTGCGCGCCCCGGCGGTCCTACCGCCCGGGACGGCTGCGGATGACATTAGGAGCGAATGCGTTTTCGGGGGGTTCCCGGATCCCCGTTGATGCGCGTTGCTGCAAGGCATCGCGCGTTTTTGTTGTTGTACCTCTTTACAAGCACGCAATAAACCGCCTGTTCGCGCCTGCACGCTCCCGAGGCATCGTTGGGAGCGAATGCAGCATGTTCACACGTGTAGTCGCAGAATGCGGGATGTTGGGAGGTGTGATGTCGAGGCATGGCCGTGTTTGGATTGAAACTTGTCGCGAATGATCCCCTCACTACACTACGAATTCACCACGTTTCTGCTTTCCCCCCGCTGAAACGCCCTGATGTTCTCCACCACTTCGTCCAATAGCCGGGCTCTGGCTGCTGTGCTGGCCCAGGCGAAGTGCGGCGTGATCGAACAGTTCCTGGCATTCAGGAGTGGTTCCGTCACTGGCGGTGGTTCTTCCGGGAGCACGTCCAAACCGGCTCCGGCGATGGATCCGCTGTCTAGCGCGTCAGCCAGGGCACTGCTGTCCACCAGGGGTCCCCTGCTCGTATTGATCAGAAAAGATGTGGGTTTCATCGAGCGGAGACGGTCGCGGTTCACAAGGGCAGCCGTGGCGGGAGTCAACGGGCAATGGAGCGTGACCACATCGCTTCCCTTGAACAGCTCTTCGAGAGACACCAAACGAACCCCCTCGGGAGCAGGCTGGCTCGCGGTGGGGTCATATGCAATCACCTTCATGTCAAAGGCCAGTGCAATTCTGGCGACGGCGCTCCCGATGCGGCCGAGTCCGACTATCCCGAGGACAAGTCCTGAGAGTTCCCGCAACGGCGAATCCCAGAAGCTGAAGTCCGGATTTGACGTCCAGCGCCCTTCCCGGACGGCAGTTGTGTGGTGGGTGATGCCGTGCGTGAGGTTGAGGAGATGGGCAAACACGACCTGTGCGACTGACATTGTGCTGTATGCGGGAACGTTGGTGACCGGGATTCCCCGATTCCGCGCAGCGTCCGTGTCTACAATGTTGTAGCCGGTTGCCAGCACCCCGATGTAGCGGAGAGCCGGAAGTGCATTGATCGATGCCCCGGAAATGGGAGTCTTGTTCGTCAGGAGCACGTCGGCAAGAGCCCCGCGGCCGGGCACCGCGGCGGGAGCTGTCCGGTCAAATATCACACAATCACCAAGGGAGTGCATGGCATCCCAACTGAGGTCGCCGGGGTTCAATGTGTAGCCGTCAAGAACGACAATGCGCATGAAAAAGGTCTCCGGGTGGGGAGCGACTGTATGTCCGGAAGATACCACGAAATCCCGGAAAGTCAATGCTCGGGTGGACAATAACTGCAGGATGTGAAAGGAGACGTGCGGGGGAATGCACCGTGTTGCACTAGAGCCCCAACGTTCGTATATTTCGTTCCGACCATCACGGAATCCCACTCGTTGCCCAAACGTACTGACCTCAATTCCATTCTCCTCATCGGGTCCGGACCAATTGTCATCGGCCAGGCCTGCGAATTCGACTATTCCGGTACACAAGCCTGCAAGGTCCTCCGCGAAGAGGGCTACCGTGTCATTCTGGTGAACAGCAATCCGGCCACCATCATGACCGATCCGGATATGGCGGATCGCACCTATATCGAGCCCATCACCCCTGAGTTTGTGGAAAAGATCATTGAGCGGGAGAGGCCGGATGCGTTGCTCCCGACAATGGGCGGACAGACCGCCCTGAACACTGCTGTTGCGTTGGCGGAGAGTGGCGTTCTGGCGCGGTACGATGTCGAGTTGATCGGTGCGAAACTGGAGGCGATCAAGAAAGCCGAAAACCGGGAGCTCTTCAAGGCCGCGATGGATTCTGCCGGACTGGAGACACCGAAGGGTGGATTTGTCCGCTCGCTTGACGAAGCTGCCGAGCTTGTCAGTGCGATAGGATTTCCCGTCATCATCCGGCCCTCCTTCACGCTCGGGGGCACGGGTGGCGGCACCGTGTTGAACCCCGCGGAGTTCGAAGAAAAGGTTATACACGGGCTCGAAGCCAGTCCCATTCACGAAGTTCTCCTGGAAGAATCGATCATCGGTTGGAAGGAATTCGAGCTTGAGGTCATGCGTGACCTCAAAGACAACGTGGTCATTGTCTGCTCAATTGAGAATTTCGATCCCATGGGAGTTCACACCGGGGATTCTATCACGGTTGCCCCCCAGCAGACGCTGACCGACAAAGAGTATCAGGCGATGCGGGATGATGCGCTCAAGATCATCCGGGCGATCGGCGTGGAAACGGGAGGCTCGAATATCCAGTTCGCCGTGAATCCGTCGAACGGCCGCCGCCTGGTGATCGAAATGAACCCCCGCGTTTCGCGATCATCTGCGCTTGCATCAAAGGCCACCGGTTTTGCGATCGCTAAAATTGCGGCCAAACTCGCTGTGGGATACACCCTGGATGAAATTCCAAACGACATTACCAGGGTGACACCGGCGTGCTTCGAACCAACCCTTGACTACTGCGTGGTCAAAATCCCGCGGTGGGATTTCGAGAAGTTCCGCGGCGTGGATGAAGTGCTCGGTGTGCAGATGAAATCGGTCGGAGAAGTCATGGCCTTCGGACGGACATTCCCGGAGGCGCTGCAAAAAGCCGTTCGTTCGCTCGAGCAAGGAAGATTCGGCTTAGGAGCGGACGGGAAAGACGTCATCGATGTGGGCTCGCTGACAGAGATTCAGCGCGATCCCTGGCTTGCCCACGTGAAGGGATACCTCTCCCGGTCACGGCCGGAAAAACTGTTCTTTCTGCGTTACGCCATGCAGCTGGGGATGAGTGATGCAGAGCTCTACCAGCTCACGGCAATTGATCCCTGGTTCCTGCGGAGTATCCGTTCGATTCTGCGCGTCGAGGACGAAATCACCGCCGCGCCGTCGCTCGATCGCGATCTTCTCTGGAAGGCGAAGCGGTACGGCTTTTCCGACCGTCAGATAGCATTTCTGCGCAAGATCGACGAAAAGACCGTGCGTGCCGACCGCGTTGCGAAGGATGTCATCCCGGTATACAAGACGGTCGACACCTGTGGCGCCGAGTTCAAAGCCGAGACACCATACTACTATTCCACATACGAAATCGAAAACGAATCGGTGCGGTCGGATCGCAGAAAGGTGATCATCCTCGGTGGCGGCCCGAATCGCATCGGCCAGGGGATCGAATTTGACTACTGTTGTGTTCATGGTGTGATGGGACTCGGCGAAGAGGGGTACGAGGCGATCATGGTGAACTGTAACCCTGAAACCGTCTCGACGGACTATGATACCACTGACAAGCTCTATTTCGAACCGCTGACACTCGAAGATGTCCTCAATATCTGCGACCTTGAGAAGCCTATCGGAGTCATCGTCAGCTTCGGCGGACAGACACCGCTCAAACTGGCCAAATCGCTTGAGGCCAACGGGTATGCGATTCTGGGGACTTCCACGGAGGGTATTGACCTGGCCGAAGACCGGAAGCGGTTTGGAGCGCTTCTGGACGAACTCAAAATCGCGTGCCCGGCCTACGGGACAGCTTCCACGATAGACAAAGCCCTTGCGGCCGCCCACCGGATCGGCTACCCTGTGCTTGTGCGTCCGTCATATGTACTCGGCGGGCGGGCGATGGAAATCTGCTACAACGATGAGGGCCTCCAGGAGTACATGGGGAAGGCGGTAAACGTCTCCCCCGAACATCCCATTCTTATCGACTGTTTCCTGGAAGACGCCTTTGAATTTGACGTTGACGCACTGTGCGACGGCAAGGACGTGTTCATCGGCGGCATCATGCAGCACATCGAGGAGGCGGGAATTCATTCCGGCGACAGTGCCTGCGTCCTCCCCCCGTACGCGGTGAATCCCGTGCAACTCCACACGCTTGTCACGTATACCCGCCAGCTGGCGTTGGGCGTACGCACAGTCGGGCTCGTCAATATCCAATACGCTATGCAGAAGGGCGTAGTGTACGTCCTGGAGGTGAACCCCCGTGCATCGCGCACCACACCCTTCGTGAGCAAGGCGACGGGTATCCCGCTGGCAAAAATCGCTGCAAAATTGAAGGTCGGGCGGACTCTTGCAGAACTGGGCATCCACGGATACCCGTGGGCCAAGCATGTTTCCATTAAAGAGTCGGTCTTCCCGTTTTCGAAGTTTCCCCAGGCGCGGCACTTCCTCGGCCCGGAAATGCGTTCGACGGGCGAGGTGATGGGGATTTCCGACAGCTTCGGGGTGTCGTTCGCGAAGGCATCCATGGCAGCCGGCACGAACCTCCCTATGACGGGAACCCTCTTCGTCAGCGTGAATGACAACGACAAGCAGATGAGGACGGTCAACATTGTCCGCGCCTTCCTCCGGCTCGGCTTCAAGGTGATCGCAACGGAGGGAACGTCCGCATTCCTCACCAAAAACGGGATCCGCAACCGGCCGGTCCTCAAGGCCAGCGAAGGCACGCTCAACATCATTGATATTATCAAGAATGGGTGGGTGCAGCTTATCATCAACACCCCGCTGGGTCAGGTATCGCGTCAGGACGAACATGCGATCGGCCGGACGGCCTACGAGTACAAGGTGCCCTTCCTTACCACTCTCTCGGCGGCTGCCTCTGCGGCGAAAAGCATTGAACAGTTGAAGAGGCAGGGGATGGGTGTGCGCACGATTCAGGAGTTCCATGAACTCGCCCGACAGGGTGGTTCTGCCGCCCGACTGGAGACCCTTGATGATTGCACACGCTTGGTTGAGTACATAAAATCCTTCCAGCTCTGAACCCCGCCATGGCCAACCGGCCCACATACATCCTGGGCATTTCCTGCTTTTACCATGATGCTGCGGCCGCCCTGGTGCGCGACGGCATTATCATCGCCGCCGCACAGGAAGAACGTTTTTCCCGCAAGAAGCACGACTTTGGTTTTCCCGCGGGTGCCGTCGAATTTTGCCTCAGGCACGGCGGCATAACGGCAAGCGATCTCGCTGTTGTGGTATTCTATGACAAGCCCCTGTTGAAGTTCGAGCGCATACTCGAAACCTATCTTGCCTATGCGCCCCGCGGCCTGCGTTCGTTCCTCATGGCCATGCCGTTATGGCTCAAGGAAAAACTCTGGATTCCCTCGTTGATCCGGGAAGCCCTGGCGTACGATGGCCCGTTACTGTTCACCGAACACCACGAGGCGCATGCCGCTTCGGCCTTCTTCCCATCACCATTCCACCGCGCTGCCATTCTGACGATGGATGGCGTTGGCGAGTGGGCGACGACAAGCTATGGAACCGGTGAGGGAAACCGGATTACACTTCTCGGGGAACTCCATTTCCCGCATTCCCCCGGCCTGCTGTACTCCGCATTTACGTACTTCACCGGATTCAAAGTCAATTCGGCGGAATACAAGGTAATGGGGCTTGCACCCTTCGGTGAGCCGAAGCACGTCAATACGATTTATGAACATCTGATCGATCTGAAGGAAGACGGGTCGTTCAAGATGAATATGGAGTATTTTGACTATTGTGCAGGTCTCACGATGACCGGCCCCGGTTTCGCGGAATTGTTTGGAGGTCCTCCGCGCCAGCCGGAATCGCCCCTGACGCAACGCGAGATGGATCTCGCATGCTCGCTCCAGGTTGTGACCGAAGAAATCATGCTTCGCATGGCCCGGCACGTCCACAGGGAGACGGGAGAAAAACAACTGGTGCTCGCAGGCGGAGTCGCGCTCAACTGCGTCGGGAATGGCAGGATACTTCGCGAAGGGCCGTTCGATGACCTGTGGATTCAGCCCGCGGCAGGGGATGCAGGAGGGGCCCTGGGCGCTGCTCTCTTTGCATGGTATTCCTACTACGACAATCCGCGTACGGCACCGGGCGGTAAGGACGCACAGCAGGCTTCGTTCCTCGGGCCGGAATTCAGCGATAACGAGATCGAGGAGATACTCAAAAAGTACGACGCGGTGTACCGGCGGATCGACCGGCAGGAAATGCCCGCGCACGTCGCGGGATTGATTGCAGCGGAGAAAGTGATCGGGTGGTTCCAGGGTCGGATGGAATTCGGGCCGCGGGCACTCGGTGCACGCAGTATTATCGGTGACGCCCGTTCGCCGGCGATGCAATCAGTGATGAACCTGAAAATCAAATTCCGGGAATCGTTCCGCCCGTTCGCGCCATCGGTCCTTGCGGAGAAGGTATCAACGTGCTTTGCGCTGGACCATGCGAGCCCGTACATGCTCCTGGTCGCACCTGTGCGCCATGAGTTGCAGATTCCCATGACCGGAGAACAGGATCGCTTGTTCGGGATTGACAAGCTGAATGTCGCGCGGTCCACGATACCTGCAGTGACGCACGTCGACTACTCCGCCCGGATTCAGACTGTGGAGCGTGAGGATCATCCACTCTACTATGACACGATCAAGGCCTTCGAGGAGCGTACCGGCTGCCCCGTCATCATCAACACGTCGTTCAATGTTCGCGGCGAACCGATTGTGTGCCGGCCGGAGGAAGCATACCGCTGTTTCATGCGCACCGAGATGGACTACCTCGTGATCGGCAGCTTCGTGTTGAACAAAGCAGAACAGCCGTCCCTCAAAGAAGAGGGTGACTGGAAAAAGGAGTTCGCGCTTGATTGAGAAACCCGAGGCGGGAAACGAAGAAATCCGCAAGTTCGGGATCCTGTTTGCCGTCCTGA
>DAINBR010000084.1:0-10942 GCA_036732865.1 Bacteroidota bacterium
TTCACAATGCCGAAGAGTGCGATAACGGCGATCTCCGTGGTCCCGCCGCCGATGTCGACAATCATGTTGCCGACGGGGGCGTCCACGTCAAGCCCGACGCCGATCGCAGCCGCCATTGGCTCGGCGACCAGGTGCACTTCCTTGGCACCCGCATGTTCTGCGGCATCGCGGACGGCGCGCTTCTCGACTTCAGTAACGCCGCTCGGAACACAAATGACAATGCGGCGGCTTGGCATCCAGTTGGCGTGAATCTTCCGGATGAATTCTCGCATCATCCCTTCGGCGATCTCAAAATCGGCGATCACGCCGTCTCTCATGGGACGTATGGTGCGGATGTCCCGGTGCGTGCGCCCCAGCATCTGTTGCGCTTCATGGCCGATGGCGACAATTTTCTTGGTGTTGCGGTCGAACGCAACGATGGAAGGCTCGTTGAGAACAATCCCCTTCCCCTTCATGTGGATCAGGGTGTTTGCCGTCCCGAGATCAATGGCAAGATCGGCGGAAAAAAAAGAAAGGAGTCCCATGGCGTTTAGTGCCGGAAGTGTCTGGTGCCCGTGAAAACCATCGCAATATCGTGTTCATCCGCGGCGGCGATGACTTCAGCATCGCGGACAGATCCCCCGGGTTGAATAACAGCTCTTGAGCCTGCGCGCACCGCCTCAAGCAGCGCGTCTGAGAACGGGAAGAACGCGTCGGACCCGACGACAGAGCCCGCCAGCGACAAACCCGCTTCTGCCGCCTTCTCCGCCGCAATGCGCGCCGAGTCCACGCGGGACATTTGTCCGGCGCCGACACCCAGCGTTCGGTCTGCGGTGGCATATACGATCGCGTTGGACTTCACGTGCTTGGTCACACACCACGCAAACCGCAGTGCGCATTCTTCGTCGGCCGTCGGCGCACGTTTTGTGACAACACGGAACTCTTCGCGTGACATCCCCGGCATGTCGCTTTCCTGCACAAGAAATCCTCCGGGCACGCTGCGGACATCGTGACGCCGCTGCGCCCGGAAATCGACGCTGCACCGGAGAAGGCGGCGGTCCTTCTTCTTCTGAAGGAATGCCAACACTTCCGGGGGGTACTCCGGCGCGATGACTACCTCGGTGAAGACCGCGTTGATCTTCTCCGCCGCGGCAAGATCCAGCGGACGGTTTACGGCAACGATTCCGCCGAACGGCGACTTCGTGTCGGTGGCAAAGGCTTTGTCGTACGCCTCGGCAAGTGTCGCCGCGGAACCGACACCGCAGGGATTGGTATGCTTTACGATGGCGACGGTCGGCTCATCAAACTCCGCGATGAGCAATGCGGCCGCCGACGCATCGACGATGTTGTTGTATGAGAGCTCCTTCCCGTGCAGCTTGGTGAAGAGCGACCCCCATGCGCCGTAGAGCGCGGCTTGCTGATGGGGATTCTCGCCGTAACGGAGATTCAGCTCACGGGGAGCGGCAATGGTCAGCGCCGGAGGAAGTGCGCCGTTCGTTGCAGCCTGCGCATCCAGATAGCCGGCAATCGTTGCATCGTAGCGGGCCGTATTGTGGAACACTTCACGGGCCAGCGCCGCGCAGGTGGTCTCGCTCAGAGAGCCGCCGGAGGCGCGTAGTTCTGCAACAATGCCTGCATATTGTTCGGGACTGGTGACAACGGCCTTGTGGCGGAAATTTTTCGCGGCAGAGCGAAGCATGCTCGGCCCGCCGATGTCGATTTGCTCCACCGCTTCGGGAAGCGTTACGCCGGGCCGCGCCACCGTGGCGGCAAACGGGTACAGATTTACCACCACCATGTCGATGGGGGCAATGCCGTGGTCGGCGAGCTGGCGCACATGGTCGGAGTTGTCGGCAACGGCGAGCAGTGCGCCGTGTATTGCGGGGTGCAAGGTCTTCACGCGTCCGTCCAGAATCTCCGGAAACCCGGTGACCGAGGCGACCGAGCGCGCGGGGATTCCCAGTGCTTGTAGCGCGGAAAGTGTTCCTCCGGTGGAGAGAATTTCAATGCCCATGCCGTGAAGCGCGGATGCGAATTCGGCCAGCCCCTGCTTGTCGGACACGCTAATCAGCGCGCGTTGGATTCGAGGCACACTTACTCCTGCCCAGAACGTATATGAATATTTCCGTCAACCACAGAAACCCTTTCCTCCGCGAACATACGGATCGCCTCGGGGAGGATGCGATGTTCGACCGGCAGGACGCGTGCGGCGAGAGATGCGGGCGTGTCCTCCGGCAACACGGGAACCTTTTCCTGGATCAATATTGCACCATGGTCGTAATCGTCGTCGACCATGTGAACGGTTGCACCGGAGACCGTCCGGTGAGCGGCAAGCACGGCTTCATGGACGTGAAGGCCGTACATACCCTGCCCGCCGAATTCAGGCAACAACGCCGGGTGAACATTGATGATGCGATGCCGGTAGGCAGCCACCACACGCGCCGGCAACCGCTTCATATAGCCGGCGAGCACGATCAGCCCCGTGTCATGCGTGCGCAACACGGCAAGCAGTGCATCGACGAACGCTTCCGGTGATGGGTACTGCTTTTCGCTGAGATGCACCGCTGGCACGGCATGGGCCCGTGCAATCTCCAGAATTCCTGCAGTAGAATTGTTGCTCAACACCACTCCGATCCTTGCACCGGGAAACCTCCCGCCGGGGAGCATCCCGCCGGCCATTGCCTTCAGGATTGCTTCCAAGTTAGATCCCCGTCCGGATCCCAAAACGGCGATGTTAAGCATGGCATCATTGTACAAGGAAATCGACAGATATGCAACCAAAGCGCTGTCGAGCCCGTGCACAAGGGCCCCCGTACCTCATACCTCGTGCCTATTGCCGGTTGGCTATTGCCCATTGCCTATTGCCTAAGACCTTCTTGCCTTTACCTAACCGCCCCTTCCATGAACTCCACCGTGCGTTTTGCAGCGTCCACACGAACGCGAATCCCGAGCGGCATGGTGATTTTCTTCGCCTCGTGACCGAACGGCAGATTGCTCAGGAACGGCACAGGCGCGAGGGCGGAGATTTCACGCAAGACATCGTCCACAGAGAGTGATGGCTTTGCGGAATCCTTGGGGCCGCAGTCGGTGAATTTCCCGGCCAGAATCCCGGCCGCCTGACGGAGAATCGATGCATGACGCAATTGTGACATCATCCGGTCGATCCTGTAGGGTTCCTCTCCGATATCCTCTATAAAGAGAAGCGCTCCTTTGAAGGAAGGCAGGTAAGGCGTTCCCATGGATGCCACTAGATGTGCCAGATTTCCGCCCATAAGGATTCCGCTCCCTTTTCCGGTGCGGAGCGTGTTCACGGGTTCATCCGGCGGCAGGACCGATCCCGCCTTCTTCGGGGATGTCAGGACCCGCCAGAACAGTTCCTCGGTGAATACATCCAGGCCGTCCGGCATGTCCACGCCCACCATCGGGCCTTGGAAGCTCACCAGCCTGCACTTCCTCCAGAGAGCGAGCTGCAGGGTCGTGATGTCGCTGTAGCCCACGAATATTTTCGGATTCCGTGCAATCAGCCGGTAGTCAATGTGCGAAAGGAGGCGCGGAGATCCATAGCCCCCCCTGATACACATGATCGCTTTCACCTCAGGGTTGCGGAACATGGCGTGCAGGTCGGCGGCCCGTTCTTCATCGGTGCCGGCAAGATAGCCGTAAGTCTTCAACACGTGTTCTCCGACGACTGTACGATATCCCAGCCGCTCGAGATACGCGACGCCCCGTTGGATGCGTGATGGGTCGAGAATGGTACTTGCGGGAGAAACGATGCCGATCAGATCGCCGGCTTTGAGCCGGCGTGGTTTCAGAGTTTTCAAGGGAGCTCCAGAAAGTGTCTGGCCAAGATACAGATTGCCTTGGGGAACATCAAGAGATCGATTTGCCTCAACAAGGAGATTCCGCTTGACTTTACTTGTAGTTGCAGGTATACTCGATAAAGCCTTCCGACTATGCCCATATCCCAGAATCCCCTTCTTCGCAACCGGCTCCGGTACAATGTACTCCTGGAGACACTCACGGATGCGGAATTTGCAGAGTTTGAGCCTCTTCTGAAGGAATGTTCATTCATTCCGGGTGCCGTCATTATAGAAGATGAGGCCCAGGGCGGGGATGTATTTTTCCTCGTCGAGGGGCGGGTCCGGGTATTGAAACCATGTCCGGGGAACGAACCACAGTTGATTGCACTGTTGCATCCCGGTGACTGCTTTGGTGAATTGGAGGCCATTGCCGGGCGGCCGCGTTCCGCGCGCATCGTGGCAGAGGACCGTTGCGTGGCGTATTCTCTCCCGGCCGGCGATTTTGAAGAAATGATAAATCGATCCCCGGTACTTGCCCTGCGTCTACTCCAGGTGTTGAGCATCCGCCTCCGGGCACTGAACAGCCATTTCGTGTCGGAGATCAGTCGCCGCATGGAACACACACAGGCAGAGGTCCGGAACCTTCACCAGCTGATCGAAGCGGCAAAGAGTCTGAACTCCACGCTGGATCTCGAGCAGTTGCTCGACGTCATCCTGGAAACCGCCCTGCATATTGTGGACGGCGAACGCGGAACGGTATATGTGTTGCAGGAAGAAAAAAAGGAGATCTGGACCAAAGTCGCCCGCGGACTGGACAAAGACGAGCGGAAGACCATCCGCCTTCCCATCGGAAAGGGGATTGCCGGCTTCGTGGCGGCGACGGGTGATACAATCAGCATCCCCGATGCGTACAGCGACCCGCGTTTCGATCCGGAGTTCGACCGTGTCACCGGGTACCATACCCGTTCGATTCTCTGTGCGCCGATGAAAGACCGCGCGGGGAAGATTGTGGGTGTCTTCCAACTGCTGAACAAACGGGACGGTGTGTTTACCGAAAGCGACGCGACAATCATGGGCGCCCTTTCGGTACATGCGGCCATCGCCCTTGAGAACGCACGGTTGGTAGCGCAGGAGAAGGAGAAGATTCGCATTGAGCGCGACCTCGCAGCTGCGCGCGACGTGCAGAAAAGCCTGCTGCCCAAACATCTGCCCGAAGTACCGGGCTATGAGTTCGCCGCTGTTACCGTGCCCGCGCTTGAAGTGGCCGGTGACTTCTACGACTTCATTCGTCTCGATCAGCACCGTGTGGTCGTCACGGTTGGTGATGTGTCAGGCAAGGGTCTGCCTGCCGCCCTCCTGATGGCACACACACAGGCATCCGTACGCGATGTGGCGCACGAGGCGTCTTCGGCCAGCGCGTGCACCACGTTGCTCAACGACCGCCTTGTGCAGAGCACCGGCCCTGAAAAATTCGTGACGATGGTCTATGCCGTACTGGATGGCTCGAACCACATGCTCCGCTACACAAACGGCGGACACAACCCGCCCGTGTGCATAAGTGAAGCAGGTCCCCGGTTGTTGACCACGGGTGGTCCCATCCTGGGCATTATTGAGGGGACGACGTTTGAAGAAGAAATCATCTCCCTTGCGCCGGGCGATTTGATTGTCCTGTATTCCGACGGGGTTACGGAGGCCATGAACGAGCAGCAGGAGCTCTTCGGTGATGACCACCTGCAGGAGTTCGTTGCCCGGCGGCGCAACACCCCCGCGGAGCGGCTCAAGGAAGAGATCCTTGAAGCCGTACGTGTGCACCAGCGAACCGCCGCTCAGGCGGACGACATAACGCTCCTTATCATCCGGCGCCTGCCGGCCTAGATTCACCGTTGCTTTTCTGACAACTTTCATTAGAGGAGAACTGCTATGGGATTCATACTAAGTGTCATCGTTGCCATTGTTGCGTTCTTCGGTTGGCGTGCGGCAGCGGGCAAGGTGAAACAGAACAACCTGTCGTTCCGTTCCGTGGCGACGATTCTGTTGCTTGTGTTTGTCTTCTTCGCTGCGGTGGCCGTGATCCAGGTGTTTACCATAATCCCCGCGGGCAACGTCGGTGTCGTGGACTTCTTCGGTATCGTGCAGGCGCGCACGCTGCCGCCGGGCATCAGTATGGTGAACCCGATGGCTAACATCCACAAGTTCACGGCCCAGACCCAGGAGCACAAGGAAAACATGCAGGTCCTGTCACGCGAGGGCTTGACCATCGGCCTGGAGCTCAGTGTGCTTTACAGGCTGAATCCCGATTCTGCGGCGAGAGTGTATCAGACGATCGTGGGTGGGGACTACGAGAACGTGTTGCTGATCCCGCAGTTCCGTTCCATCAGCCGTGCGGTGACCGCAAGTTTCCAGGCCAGTGCGCTCTATTCCACCGAACGCGAGCGGCTTGCCATTAACATCCAGGAAGAGCTCGCACGAACGCTTGCTCCCCGCGGCATCATCGTGGAATCGGTGCCGCTGCGCAATGTCTCCCTGCCCACGCAGTTAACCGAGGCCATCGAGCAGAAACAGCGTGCCGACCAGGAAGCGCAACGGATGGAGTTCATCCTGTTGAAGGAAAAGCAGGAGGCGGACAGGAAGCGGATCGAGGCAAAGGGTATATCCGATTTCCAGAATATCGTCGCCCAGGGCATCAGCGACCAGCTGCTCCGGTGGAAGGGAGTCGAAGCTACCGAGAAGCTGGCAAATTCGCCGAACACGAAGGTCATCATCATCGGCGCGGGGAAGGATGGTCTCCCCATTATCCTCGACACCAAATAGCGATGGCAAAAAAAACCATCGCGGTGGTATTCGGCACACGGCCTGATACCATCAAGCTTGCCCCGGTAATTCTGCAATTGCACAAGGAACGTGCGTGGTGCCGCGTCGTCGCAATAGCGACGGCGCAGCACCGCCATATGCTGGATCAGGTGCTCACCGTCTTCGGCATCCGGCCGGAGTACGACCTGAACATCATGAAACCCCGCCAGTCATTAGCACAGATCACACGCAACACGATCGATGCGCTCGACCGGATAATGGTTCACGAAAACCCGGACATGGTGCTGGTACAGGGAGATACACTCACTACGTTTGTCGGAAGCCTTGCGGCTTTCTTCCGTCACATTCCCGTGGGACACGTGGAGGCGGGTCTTCGTACAAACGACAAAACCCAACCCTTCCCTGAAGAGATGAACCGGCGGTTGACGAGTTGCATTGGCGATCTGCATTTTGCTCCGACGGCAACGGCAAAGCGGGCTCTGCTGCGCGAACACATCGATCCCCGGACCATCTTTATCACCGGGAACTCTGTAATAGATGCTTTGCACCTCGCGGTGAGACGAAAGCACCGGCTTACGATTCCCGCACTCCGGGCTGCCATGGAGACCGGCCGCCGGACGATTCTGGTTACTATGCACCGGCGTGAGAATTGGGGGGCGCCGATGCGCGGCGCGGCGTCGGCACTGCGTCGCCTTGCCGTGGAATTTCCCGATGTGCAGATCGTCTTCCCCGTGCACAAAAATCCGGTTGTGAGAGAAGTTGTGTATCCGCTGCTTCGGGATCTGCCCAACGTCGTTCTTCTTGAACCGCTTGATTATCTCGACTTCGTGCACACGATGGCACACTCCACACTCGTGATTACGGATTCAGGAGGAGTACAGGAGGAGGGACCTGCGCTGGGGAAACCAATTCTCGTGCTTCGTGAAAAGACTGAGAGACCTGAAGCGGTGGAGTTCGGCACGGTGAAACTCGTCGGGCTGGATGCCGGCCGTATCTACCGTACGGCAAAAACGCTTCTCACGCGTCCGGCGGTATACCGGGTGATGGCCACGGCCGTGAACCCGTACGGTGATGGACACGCAGCCGAACGCACTGTGCGTGTCATCAAACACTATTTCCACATCAGCCGGTCAGCAGGGAGCGAATTCATTCCCGATCGGCGACGCCGGTAGTCACCTCTCAGAAGCCCGGGGCTGCAGTTGCACGACACATGCCGGCTGAGTGTACATCAAAGGTTCTGCAGCACCCGCTCCAGACGGCTTTTCACTTCCCGGGCAACTGGTTCCATCTTTCCCCCCTCCAGTATAACGTTCATTATCATCGGGTCGAACGCTGCCACGACAGTCTTGCCTTCCTTTTCATAGACAATGACGTTACAGGGAAGCAGCAGGCCGATCTGTTCCTCGATCTGCAGAGCCTGGTGGGCAAACGGGGGATTGCATGCGCCAAGAATAACGTATTTGGTGAACTCCACACCCAGCTTCTTCTTGAGTGTCTCCTGCACGTCGATCGTTGTCAGGACACCGAACCCTTCGTTCTTAAGCTCTTCCGTCACCCGCTCGATGGCGCGTTCGTACGTGTAGTCAACCGTGCGTGAAAATCCGTATTTCATTGTTGTCCTTTCGTGCGTTGGCTGAAATTCCATTCTGAGATGCCGCCTTCGAGATTTGACGCGTTAAACCCGAAGCGGCGGAGGCGGACTGCAGCGGTGAGGCTGCGATTGCCCGACTGGCAATAGCAGATCACCTCCCGGCTCTTGTACTTCTCAAGTTCCTCCGTGCGGCGTGCGAGCTCTTGCAGAGGGATGTGCAGCGAACCCGGGATCAGCTGTACCTGCCGCTCGTTTGTTGTGCGAACATCGAGAAGCACTGCCCCGGCTTCTTTCATGCGGTCAGCGAGCTGTGAGGGCGAGTAGCGTGTGATCGTGCGTGTCAGCAGGAAACGCCGCAGATAGAACAGAACGACAAGTGCCAGCAGCGCATACAGGAAAACCTGGGAAAGTGTCAATGTGTATCCGTCACGTGTGTGATGTTGGTGTATGTCATCGATGAAGGGCTCAGTCCGTCAATTGTGCGGCCGTTTGCCCGCTCAGCCTCCTGGGAGGCTTGATCGTGAAGGAGTGCGTAATCTCCACCGATGCGCGCAACATGGCAGACACCGAACAATACTTTGTTGTGGAAAGTTCTATTGCTCTTTCGATATCGGCCGGATTTATGTTCTCTCCGTACACTACGTACTCGATGTGGATCTTGGTGTAGATCTGCGGGGAGTCTTCGACGGCATCGGCGTGGAGAAGGATTTCGAGATCCTCAAACGGAACCCGCTTCTTCTGGAGAATGATAGCTACGTCGCTCGCCGTGCAGCCACCCAGGCCGATCAGCACGAGTTCCTTGGGCCGTGGTCCGGCATCGCTGCCGCCCAGCCGGGCAGGACCATCCATCACGACCCAGTGGCCGGTATCGGCCTTTCCCGCAAATGTAACACCTTGAATATGCTTAACTATTGCTTCTCTTTTTAGCATGGTATGGAATCCTTAGTAAATGACTTCTAATAAGATGCATAAATCTGCTGAAAGAGGCACCGGACTTTCAGCTTTTTCCCTGACTTCATCATTTCTTCATCTACGGTTAATCTCTGCTTGAACTCCACAACTGTTCCGCGATGTGGTCGACAGCGTGGAGAGCCGGGTCCCATGTCGCAACGGGTCGGATATTCCACTGTTCCAGGACCTTCCCGAGAATATCCGGGCGCACAACAAGCAAGAGGCGGCCGGCGTAGGATTCAAGCAGAGGACGCAGGGCGGGTGCCCATCCACCGCCATTCAGTTCCAGCGGTCCGATTTCATCTACAACCACCAGATCACATCGCCCGGCTGCTTCAAGTAACAACGCGGCGGTGCCGAGCCGGATTCCCTCGAGGTCGAAACCGAAAGGGCCTGCGGAGGCGACCGGATCGCGTTGGCCGATGCGACAGAGTGGAAGAGTGACTCCGGTGTGTACATCTACGATATCGTAGCCTATGCGCGTGCCGTCTTTCATCACGACGGGGGCGCGTATTCCTGCCACGGCGCACCCATGCTGCCTCAACTGCACCAGAAGTTCCTTCAGTAGAGTTGTTTTTCCCGAGCCCTGCGGACCCGTGAGGATATACACACGCGGATGGTTTCGTGTGGCGGAGGAACCAGGGTCAGCAAGCAGGCCGCTCATCTCAGCAGAAGATAGAGAATGACAATAACCAGAATTGCGCCCACGAGCAGCGGTACGAAGTAGCGGGATTGAAGTTTCCGGAAAAGGGGGGATGCCACACGCGAGGTGTCGAACGGCCAGTGACCCAGCATGCCGAGCACATCATGCATGGATTGCAGACGCTCATCCGGGTTCGCCTGGAGGCATTGCTTGCAGAGTTGCACAAGGGATCCGGGGACTTCTTTGCGGAGGGTCGAAAGCTCCTCACCCTGCATCGGCATGCGGCCGGCCAGCATTTCAAACAACATGACACCGAATGCCCAGATATCCGATGATGCACCGCCCTCTTCTCCGCGAAGCTGTTCCGGCGACAGGTAGGTGAGTCTTCCCGGCTTGACGCCGGGGCGCTGTGGCCGGGTTGCTCCGGTCAGTGCTGCAACGCCGAAGTCCAGTATCTTCACTGCACGTTGCGGGGTGATCAAAATGTTGCCCGGATGGAGGTCGCGGTGCGTTATGCCTTCGTCGTGGGCCCTGGCGAGTCCTTCGGCCACCTGGCGGGCGATGCCGATGGCATCTTCCATCCGCAGGGGTCCGCGTGCGATGGTGTTGCGGAGTGTCTCGCCGCCGTACCACTCCCTGCTCACAAAGAGTTGACCCTCCGGTGTTTCCTCGATGCCATGGATCATGCAGATGTTGGGATGGTCGAGCCCGGAGGCCGCGCGGGCCTCTTGCATATATCTTTCACGGGCCTGCTCGTCTGCAACGCAGGCAGGTGAAAAGAACTTGAGAGCGACCATGCGGCGAAGCCGATGATCCATCGCCCGGTAGAGCTCTCCGGTTTCTCCGGACCCAATGCGGTCGATGATGCGGTAATGGGCGAAAGTCTGTCCGATTTGCATGGCTTTTCTAGGGCAACGGCTTCCAGACCGTCCGTGCGCGGAGAACATCACCGGGTTGACCGGCTACCGCCATCCGGTGGATATAGGCGTGATGCTCTGTGGGGTACGTGGAGACGGTCACGGTGTCGCCGTACTTCACGGCACGTTTGTATTCAACGTCTAGTGCACTGACATCCGAATTCCGCCAGAGTTGTTCGGGCACCGCCTCGGCCAGCCATTCGACGTAGTGCACGTTGTTTACGTGATCGTTCAGATCGAGGTCCGATCT
>DAINBR010000085.1:0-3913 GCA_036732865.1 Bacteroidota bacterium
GCATGAGGGAGCAATCGTGAAGTATGTTCTGGATACCGCCAAGAGGCTCGGCCTCGAGGCAAAAGCAGACAAGTTCGGCAATGTTGTCGTGCGCAAACCGGCCTCCCCCGGCCGGGAGCAAGTGGCAAGCATCGCACTGCAGGGTCACCTCGATATGGTCTGCGAAAAAAACAACGATACGATACATGACTTCTCAAAAGACCCGATTGAGCTCGTGCGCAAGGACAACGTGTTGATGGCCAATGGCACGACACTTGGTGCCGACAACGGCATCGCCGTCGCTACGAACCTCGCCATCATGGAAGACCGCTCTCTGGAGCACGGTCCGCTGGAATTCCTCTTCACCGTTGATGAGGAAACCGGCCTGACGGGAGCGAGCAATCTCAGCGCCGACGTTTTGAAGAGCAAGACGTTGCTCAACCTTGATTCGGAGGAGGAAGGCCATCTCTATGTGGGGTGCTCGGGCGGCCGTAACACCTTCGGATCCTGGAAACTGGCGACGGATTCCGCCGGTGCCGGAATGATCGCGGCGGAGCTCAAAGTAACCGGCTTGAAGGGAGGGCATTCCGGCCTGGAGATCGACAAGAACCGCGGGAACTCCATCAAGATCATCACCCGGGTGCTTCAACCCCTTTCGCTGCTCGGTGTTCGCATCGCGTCGATCGAAGGTGGGAACAAGCACAATGCAATACCGCGCGAAGCTTCAGCGCTGATCTACGTCCCGAAGAAAGCGTGGGCGAATTCGGTGAAGACCGTTGCCGCGTGTGAAGAGATCATGAAAGCGGAACTCGGGAAGGTGGATCCCGATCTTGCCCTTCTCTTGAAAGAGAAGAAGAGCACCAAGCGCGGCAGGGTCATGAAGAGGACGTTGCAGAAGAAGATCCTTCAGACGCTCGGCGTCTTGCCCCACGGCGTCATCAAGATGAGCTCCGACATTCCCGGGCTCGTGGAAACGTCGACGAACGTTGCGACGATCAAGACGACGAAAAAGGCCCTCGAAGTGGTGACCAGTCAGCGCAGCTCCGTGGCCTCCGAAAATGCCGACATCTGCCAGACCGTCCGGATGGTCTTTGAACTCGGCAACGCCGTGGCCAAGCACAGCGATGGATACCCCGGGTGGAAGCCCAACCTGGATTCTCCGGTCCTCGCCCTTGCCCGGGACACTTACCATGCACTGTACAACAAATACCCGGAGGTCAAGGCAATTCATGCCGGGCTCGAATGCGGAATCCTTGGTGAACGGTGTCCCGGCATGGACATGCTGTCATTCGGACCGACACTGGAAGGCGTCCATTCACCCGACGAGAAGATCTACATCGATACCGTGGAGAAGTATTGGCAATTCCTGCTGGGAATTCTGAGGAATGCCACATAGCCGGACAGGTCCGGTCCGGAGAGAACATGCGAATACACACAACGCCCGGGGCGGAGGCTCTGGGCGTTTGTGCCTTTCATCCATCACCTGCAGGAGGGTTCAGCCATGGGCAAGAAACTCTGGTTGGGATTCATTGCGGTGCTTGTAGCGGCGGAGATCTGTAATCTCCTCATCTATGGTCTTTTCCTGGATGCCGATTTCAAGGCAACG
The DNA here is from genome assembly GCA_036732865.1 of Bacteroidota bacterium. GTDB lineage: Bacteria > Bacteroidota > Ignavibacteria > UBA10030 > UBA6906 > Fen-1255. The sequence goes on from DAINBR010000085.1 coordinate 1,586, forward strand.
GCACACCTCTGGCGACCGGACATGAATTCACTCATGTGGATCTATCACGTGATCCTGGTGGTCGGGGCGTTTTTCTTTACGTTCATTTATGGATACGGGCATGAAGGGAAAGGTATTATGGAAGGTGCCCGTTTCGGCCTGTACATCGGCATCTGGATGAGCATGGGCATGGCCTATGGTACGTATGCCATGGTTGCCATCCCGTATTCGATGGCTCTCAAGTGGTTCCTGTTCGGCATCGTGCAGTACATCATCATGGGGATCGTCGTGGCGGCGGTATATGGGAAGAAAAAGACAGCGTAGGGGCTACTGAGGCTTCAGGGTTTTACCTGACGGAAAGTTGTGGGTGAACGCGGAAGATTTCATGCAGCCGCTCCCGCAATTGTCTGAAAGCTGCCGACTGCTTCCGCGGGGAGGTGCCTGCAGGTTCACCCCAGGTGCTGTCCGCCGTCACGAGAGCCTGATCCAGCTCCCACCGGTGCTCGAACATGCTCCCGTGGAGCGCGGCGAGGGATTGGTGCTGTTGCGGCGTGAGGGGCAGAGGTTCGGATTGTGTGAACGCCTGCACAGTGTCCACTACGAGCGTGTCAAGATCGGCGCAGTCGAAGAGGACGACCATCTCCTTTTCCGACCATGGATGAATCCGCTGCAGCGTCTGGCGGAATTGTGCCGAGCCGACGATGGTTTTTCCGTCGAGCGTTGCGAGGGCCCTGCTGTCGAGCCCTCGCCGTGAAAGCTCTTGCCTTACCCCGGTGTCGATGACATAGCTTGAGGTCTTCACGACCTCGAGTTCGAACACATTCTGCACGACAAACAGTGCGATGTAGCAGCTAAGCCCGGCGACGACCGGCGCAACAGCCCAACCTCCCGCGATCTTTCCGAGCACGCTGTAATTAATTCCTCTCCCACCCTTGGCGAGACCCACGCCGATCACCGCGCCGATGACAACCTGCGTGCTGGAGAGTGGCACAAGCGGAATTGTCGGGAGGCCTGCATGGAGAAGGAACGATTCGAGGGACTCGGATGTGAAGAGGAAGAGGACAAGGACTTCCGCAAACACGACGACGAGCCCGGCTAGCGGGGTAATTTTGTAGAGATCACGTCCGACTGTCTTCATGACCTGTTCGCCGTATGTGAGAATCCCGACAGCGATGGCCAGGCCGCCCAGGAAGAAGAGCATGCGGGTACCGCTGAGCGTGAACAGGCCGTTGAAGGGGACGTCGCCAAAAGGAACGGCGGGAACGAACATCCCCATGACATTGGCGATGTTGTTCGCTCCCAGCAGGTAGGACGCCACCGCACCGAGGACCAGCAGCCACGTTCGCGTGTGCGCATCCAGCGTGAGGATGTGCAGGCGGCGGCCGCGCAGGAGCGCCGTGACGACCTTGAAAGCGAGAAAACCGAACAGTGCGGAGAGAAGAGGGCCGACGAGCCAGGTGCTGACAATACGCGAAAGAGAGTAGGTGTCCGTCGGTGATCCCGTGAACAGGTTCCAACCGACGATCCCGCCGACGACCGCCTGTGACGTGCTGACCGGGAGCCGGATCATGGTCATCCAGGTGACGGTGAGCCCGACGGCAAGAGCCACCGTGAAACATCCTGCGAGCGCATTGACCGCACCCAGTGTGGTGAGTGTGCGGGTCGTGCCGGCTCCGCTGATCACCGCGCCGAGAATGGCGAACACACCGGCAACGATGGCGGCGGTGCGAAATCGCACCATACGCGATGATACGGCTGATCCAAAAACGTTGACCGCATGGTTGGCCCCGAGGGACCACCCCAGGAAGAGCCCGGTGCTGATGTACAGCCATTCGATCATCGGGGGGACCTAGAGACTCCGTTTGATGGTGGCGATTGCGAGGCGGTCGCACACATCTTCGGCTTCATCGGAGATGCCTTCGATGTGAAAGGCGAAGTACCGCATGTGGATCTTGTTGCTGAGGTCGAGGTCCATACGGAAAACTGTTCGCTTGATCTGGTCCCCCCTCAAATCAGCCTCATGTTCGTAGAACATAGCCTTGTTAATGTGGTCCCGGACGCGCTCGGGGTCTCGAAAGTACGAACGGCCGGCGCTGACCATTGATTCAACCGCGGCCATGGAGGCATCCGTTAGTTCCAAGAAGAGTGGTTTGAGTTCTTCGATGAGGTCCGGCATCTCCACGTCAAACTGGGTGAGCGTTTCTGCGATGCGGTTCAGGACGCGGTCGATGCTCTCGAGGAGGCCCAGGACGTCACCCCTGGATTCGGGGATCAGTGTTTCGGAATAGAGCCGTGTTTCGATGGCGCGGCGCTGCACATCGGCGGTGCTTTCGATGGCATCGAGATCGC
>DAINBR010000085.1:3923-10922 GCA_036732865.1 Bacteroidota bacterium
GGCCTGGTGTTGCGCGGCGCGCGCCGCGAGCCAGTCGAGATCGCGCAGGTTCGCGCTGAAATGCTCGAGGTCTCCGCTGCAATAACATTTGAGTCCTTCTCTGAACAGCAGGGAACCCCTGATCACCAGGTCGAGATAGTCGTCAATCTGGCGCTCGAGACCGTGGGTATTGCGGAGCAGTATGTCCATGGGCAACCTCCTTCATCCTATAGATAATGAATTGCAATGAGTTATGCGAGAGGGGGGCGTTGCGGCTTTCTTTCCAGAAGGGGAATATGTACATTTGGTCACTTTGCCCATGATTCGAGTCGAAAGATCGGCTATGGATACAACGTCCCGCCAAAGTTCAACGCATCCTCTTCCCCCGGGGTGGTTCCGCTGGCTCGTGCTGATCCTGATCAGCTTTGCGATGTTCGGGAACTACTACATCTATGATAGCATCAGTCCGCTCGCCGACGTACTCAAAGCCCAACTCGGCTATTCCGATTCCGAATTGGGGCTCCTCAACGCGATCTACAGTTTCCCCAATATCGTCATGGTGCTCATCGGCGGCTTGATCATTGACCGCATTGGGACCCGCAAATCCGTCATGATATTCACGGCAGTCATCATGATCGGCGCTGCGGTGACAGCGGCATCGGGGAATATTGTCTCCATGGCTGCCGGGCGGCTCATCTTCGGCCTGGGTGCAGAATCCATGATCGTCGCCGTCACAACGGCTGTGGCCCGGTGGTTCAAGGGCAAGGAACTCTCGTTCGCTTTCGGTATCAATCTCACCGTTGCCCGTCTGGGATCGTTCCTTGCGTTGAATGCGCCGACATGGGGAAGGAGTCTGTACGACTACTGGCAAACGCCTCTCCTCATCACCGTCGCAGCCGGAGTTTTTGCGATGATCTGCGCGGCCCTGTACGCGCTCCTCGACCGTTCGGCAACGCGGTGGTATGCAGTGGAGAGCGATGGGCAGCAGGACAAGGTCGTCCTGAAAGAGATCTTCAATTTCGGGGGGTCGTTCTGGTACATTACAGCGCTGTGCGTCACGTTCTATTCGGCGATGTTTCCTTTTCAGACCTTTGCAATCAAGTTCTTCCAGGAGGCGCACGGAACGACACGGGAGGTGGGGGGGAATCTCTCCAGCATGCTGACTCTGGCCGCCATGATCTTCACCCCGCTATTCGGCCTCCTGGCGGACCGTGTCGGCAAGCGAGCGCTGTTCATGATGGTCGGTTCTGTGCTGATCATTCCTGTCTACCTCATGATGGCCTACAAAGTCGATGTCGCAACGCCGCTCGGGCTTTCGGGATTTATCGAATTGAATATCGATTTCTTCGACATCCATTCTCTCATCCCCGCGTACCTCGTAATTCCGATGTCGATGATGGGGATTGCCTTCTCCCTGATCCCCGCGGTCATGTGGCCGTCGGTGGCGTACGTCGTTGATCAGTCGAAACTGGGGACCGCGTACGGGTTGATGACAATGATCCAGAACGTGGGGTTGTTCGCCTTCAATCTCCTGATCGGATGGGCGAACGATATTGCCGGTGCAGGTGCAATGCACCCTGAAGGGTACACGCCGGGGATGTGGATTTTTTCTTCGTTGGGATTCTTCGGATTCGTTTTTGCACTGTTGTTGCGCCGCCGCGAAACCGGGCCGGCTGCACATGGTCTCGAGACCATCACAACCAAAGCCCGGTAGACGTGCGAGGCCTGCCCCCAGACGGCCATTCAATCCGTGTACCCGTCTCGGGGGCGCTCTAGAATGACACAGTCCTTCTCATCAACGACTCAGATCTGATGCCTTTTACGCTCGTTTCAGAGTATTCGCCGTCGGGAGACCAGCCGGAGGCCATCCGGCAGTTGAAAGAAGGCGTACTGCGCGGTGACAAACACCAGACCCTCCTCGGGGTGACCGGCAGCGGCAAGACGTTTACCATATCCAACGTCATTGCTGAGATCGACAAGCCGGTTCTCGTCCTGTCCCACAATAAGACTCTTGCGGCGCAGCTGTACGGCGAATTCAAGAATTTCTTCCCCCGCGACCGGGTGGAGTTCTTCATCAGCTACTACGACTACTACCAGCCGGAAGCGTACGTTCCCTCCACGGATACGTACATTGCGAAGGATGCTTCCATCAATGATGAGATTGACAGGCTCAGATTGCGGGCCACCAGCGCATTGTTGAGCGGCGACCGGAACGTCCTCGTGGTGGCTTCGGTGAGCTGCATCTACGGCATCGGCGCGCCGGAGGAATGGGCAAGCCAGATTGTCGTGGTGCGGAAAGGCGAGAAGATCGACCGGAACACGCTCCTCCGCAAGCTGCTGAACATCTTCTACATGCGAAACGACTTTGAGTTCGTCCGCGGCACGATGCGCGTCCGGGGCGACGTGGTGGAGGTCATCCCGGCTTACGAGAACGAAGAGGCCGTGCGTATATCGTTCTTCGGCGATCAAATAGAACGCATTTCCTACATCAACAAACTCGACGGGAAAGTGCTGGGGGATACGGACTATGAGGTCATCTATCCGGCGAAGCAGTTTGTGACTTCACGGGAGACGATAGACCAGGCGATCAAAGGCATAGAAATCGAGCTCGAAGAGCGGCTCGCAGAGCTTCGCAACCTCAACAAACTGCTCGAAGCACAACGGCTCGAACAACGCACACGGTTTGATCTCAAAATGAAGAAAGAAGTGGGGTACTGTTCCGGGATCGAAAACTACTCCCGGCACCTTGCCGGAAGGCCGCCGGGTTCGCGGCCGGCGTGTCTGCTGGACTATTTCCCTGAAGATTATCTGGTCGTGGTCGATGAGTCGCATGTCACGATTCCGCAAATCGGGGGCATGTATCACGGCGATCGCTCTCGCAAGGTGACGCTCGTCGAACATGGCTTCCGGCTTCCTTCCGCCCTTGATAACCGTCCGCTGACATTTGACGAATGGGAACAACTGGTGCCCCAGGTCATCTACGTCAGTGCAACACCGGCCGACTTTGAGCTGACGAAGAGCAAAGGCGTCGTGGTGGAGCAGGTAATTCGTCCGACAGGATTGATCGACCCTTCCGTGGACATCCGGCCGGTGAAGAATCAGATCGACGACCTGATTGCGGAAATCCGCGCGCGCGCGGCCACGAAGGAACGCGTACTCGTCACTACACTCACGAAGCGCATGGCGGAGGATCTCACAGACTACCTGACGGAAATCGGTATTCAGGTGCGGTACATCCACTCCGAGGTGGACGCCCTCGAGCGCGTGGAGATCCTCCGGGATCTTCGTCTCGGCGACTTCGATGTGCTGGTGGGAGTAAACCTCCTGCGCGAGGGGCTTGATCTCCCGGAAGTTTCCCTCGTGGCGATTCTGGACGCTGATAAGGAAGGGTTCCTGCGGTCCGAACGCTCGCTCATACAGACCGCCGGCCGTACAGCCCGCAACGTGAACGGCCATGTCATTATGTATGCAGATAAAATCACCGGTTCGATGCAGCGAATGATCGATGAAACAAACCGGCGACGGGAAAAACAGGTAGACTACAACACGGAGCATGGCATTAACCCGGCAACGATATTCAAGTCAGTGAATGACGTGCTTGCCTCAACGGCGGTCGCTGATGTCAAGGCACAGCGTGATGCCCGGCGTGAGCGCGCCAAAATGCCGAAAGTTGCCGAGCAGGTTGTTCGCTACCTTTCGGCCGACCAGCGTGCCGACCTGATAGATGAATTGCGGAAGGAAATGCAGCAGTCGGCGAAAGATCTGGAATTTGAACGCGCAGCCAACCTCCGCGACGAGATACAAAAACTGGAGGCTCTGCAGAGTCCGCGGCACAAGAAGGACTGACCTCATCGCAAAATCATCCGTTCCGTTGTACTAATGGAAGGAACAGGAACGGAGGCGTGCGATGCACAGCCGTTGTGAGCCGGTCGGCCTTTTCATCAGGGCGTTGAGCGACGCCCTTTTCCCCTCTCTCTGCTATGGCTGCGGAGTTCTCCTTTCCACCCGGTGCCGTATACTCTGTCCCACGTGCACCACCGCATTGCAGGTACTCGACGCTGCAGACCCCCTCTATCTTCTGGCACGCGAACGTCTCTCCGCCGACGGTCTGGTGGACGACCTTGTATCCCTTTTCCGGTTCGAAAAAGGACACGAGTTACAGATTCTGCTGCACGAGTTGAAGTACCGGGGCTCGGCGAGCATCGGCCGGTGGCTTGGGGAGCAGGTTGGCAATGCCGTTCGCGGCTTGATGCCTCCCGATCGATTTGACGCAATCATCCCGGTGCCGTTGCATGTTGCGAAGAAACGGGAACGGGGATTCAATCAGAGTGAGCAGATCGCGAGGGGGATGGGAAGGGCTCTGGGGTTGCGCGTGAGACCGGATGTGGTCAGGAGGGTTCGCCACACTCCCACCCAGACCGCCCTGGACAGTGATGAACGGAAGGCCAATATGGAGGGTGCGTTCGCGGTGCCGCCGAGGCGGTTACAGGATATCGGGGAGAGGGGGTTCCTGCTCGTGGATGACGTGATCACCACGGGAGCGACGCTGTGTGCGTGTGCGGCAGCTCTGCGGTGTGCCGGGGCGCGGCTCATCGTCGCTTGTTCGGTGGGGATAGCCGACCTGAGGAATCTGTAGCATGAATGGATCGCCCGGTTTTCTTGACAATGATGCGCAACGTTGCTAAATTAATATGATTTATGCGTTTTTCCTCACGCTCACCACTGCACTTCGCTCACAGGAGGGCTGCACATGGCAATCAATATCGGCATTAACGGTTTTGGTCGTATCGGCCGGTTGGTCTTCCGCCGCTTGCTGAAGACCGGCGGATTCAACATCCTCGGCATCAACGACATCACTGACGCAAAGACCCTTGCATATCTGCTCAAGTACGATTCCGTCCATGGCAAGTTTGACGGAACGGTTACAGCCGAGGCAGATGGCATTACGGTTGACGGCAAGAAATACAAAGTGATGGCGGAAAAGGATCCGACAAAGCTGCCCTGGAAAGACCTCGGTGTCGATATCGTGATCGAGGGAACCGGCATCTTCACGACCCGCGAGAAACTTGCGATGCACATCACGGCCGGCGCAAAGAAAGTGCTGCTCACTGCCCCGGCGAAGGATGAAATCGATGCGACGGTTGTGCTCGGCGTAAATGACGGCATCCTCACCGGCAAAGAAGTATTTCTCTCCAATGCCTCCTGCACAACGAACTGCCTCGCGCCGATGGTGAAGGTGCTTCACGATACGTGGGGTGTGGACCACGGTTTCATGACCACGATCCATTCGTACACGAATGACCAGCGGTTGCTTGATCTCCCGCACAAGGATTTGCGCCGTGCCCGTGCTGCTGCACTGTCCATCATTCCCACGACTACCGGCGCGGCCCGTACGGTCGGCAAGGTCATTCCCGAACTCAAAGGGAAACTTGATGGGTTCTCCCTCCGTGTTCCGACACCCGATGCATCCATCACCGACTTTGTCGCGGTGTTGAAGAAGCCCGCCACGAAGGACGAAATCAATGCCGCGATGAAACAGACCGCGGCTACATCGATGAAGGGAATCCTGGAGTACACGGAAGACGAAATCGTCTCCACCGACATCATCGGTAATCCGCACTCCTGCATCTTCGATTCGAAGCTGACGATGGCCATGGGGAACACTATCAAGGTGTTTGGCTGGTACGACAACGAATGGGGATTCTCCTGCCGGGTGGTCGATCTGCTGCAGAAGATTGCCTGAGTGGTGTTGCATGATCACGCGGCTGCCGTGTCCCCTACGGAAACGGTGGCCGCATTTTTTTTCAACAAGGACCACACACCATGACCACGAAAACAATTGATGACCTGAATCTCCGCGGCAAAAAGGTGCTCGTCCGCGTCGATTTCAATGTCCCCATGACATCTGACCTGAAGGTCTCCGACGACAAACGCATCATGGAGTCCCTCCCGACCATCAGGAAGCTGCTCGCGGACGGTGCCGCGGTGATCCTCATGAGCCATCTCGGCCGGCCGAAAGGGAAACCCACCCCCGAGTTCTCCCTCAAGCCGGTGGCGGCGCACCTGGGTAAGGTGCTCGGCCGGGAAGTGAAATTCGCAGACGATTGCATCGGCAAGCCTGCGCACGCCGCGGTGGATTCCCTGAAGCCGGGTGATGTCCTTTTGCTTGAAAATCTGCGTTTCCACGGCGAAGAAGAAAAGAACGATGAAGGCTTCGCCAGGGAATTGGCCTCCCTGGGCGATGTGTACGTGAACGATGCATTCGGGACAGCACATCGTGCGCATGCATCCACGGAGGGAGTCACGCGATTCCTGAAACCCGCGGTCGCCGGTTACCTGATGAAGAAGGAAATCGACTACCTGAGCAAGGCAGTGAGCAACCCCGAACGCCCTTATGTGGCAATTCTGGGCGGAGCAAAAATCTCCGGGAAAATTGACGTCATCCAAAACCTCTTGCCGAAAATCGATGCACTCATTGTCGGCGGCGGCATGGCCTTCACGTTCTTCCGGGCGCAGGAAATGGAAGTGGGAGACTCGCTCGTCGAGCAGGAAAAGATTCTCCTGGCAAAGCAAATTCTCGATGAAGCAAAGACGAAGCACATGCGGCTGATATTGCCGGTGGATTGCGTTGTGGCGGACAGGTTCGACAATGACGCACAGCGCAAAGTGGTGTCCGTCAACAAGATTCCGCCGGGATGGCGCGGTCTTGATATCGGTCCGGAAACGGTGAAGATCATCAACATGGAGCTGCGCCGGGCGAAGACGATCGTGTGGAACGGGCCGATGGGAGTGTTCGTGATGCCCAATTTTGCCAACGGCACCACGGAAGTCGCCAAGCTGCTCGTCGACGCAACTCGCAACGGGGCCACCACCATTGTCGGCGGCGGGGATTCCGCGGCAGCAATTGCGCAAGCGGGTTATGAGAGAGCAGTTTCCCATGTGTCCACCGGTGGCGGAGCATCCCTCGAATTTCTCGAAGGGAAGATGCTCCCCGGCCTGGCCGCACTCGACACGAAGTGA
>DAINBR010000086.1:0-10825 GCA_036732865.1 Bacteroidota bacterium
CTTCCGCAGCGCGACGGCCGCCACCGTTGTCAAAGATTTCTTCTCTGTGGCCGCAATGGGTGCAGACGTAGTAACTCATGTTCTCGATGAGACCGAGGATCGGCACATTCACCTTCTCGAACATGACATACCCCTTCCGCGCATCGGCAAGTGATATATCCTGCGGTGTCGTCACGATCACTGCCCCGGTCAACGGAATGGTCTGGACCAGCGTCAGCTGGATGTCGCCCGTGCCGGGGGGCAGGTCGAACACCAGGTAATCGAGCTCTCCCCAGTCGACATCCGTCATGAACTGTTTAATGGCACCGCTGGCCATCGGTCCGCGCCAGATCACCGCTTGCATCGGATCCACGAGAAAGCCGATGGACATAACCTTCACGCCCCAGTTTTCCATCGGCTGAAGGCGTTGGTTACGCACGCCCGGCCGGCCGTTGATACCCATCATCAAGGGGATGCTCGGCCCGTAAATATCTGCATCCACAAGACCCACGCTCGCCCCTTCGCGCGCAAGAGCGACGGCAAGGTTGACGGAGACCGTGGACTTCCCGACACCTCCCTTGCCGGAAGCGACCGCGATGGTATTTTTCACCCCCGGGAGAACATCCCCCTGCTGCCGCTCCTGGCGCGCGTGTGTCACCCGCGACGACATCCGTACAGTGACCGTGCCGACCCCCGGGATCGCATCGCGGATGGCGCGTTCCGCCGCGCCTTTCAGTTCATCGCGCACCGGACACGCAGGAGTCGTCAACTCAATGTTCACCGCAACGTCATTGCCCTCGATCGTTACCTCTGTGACGAAATTCAGGGAAACGATGTCGCGGTGCAAATCAGGATCGCGAACCACTCGCAGCGCATCAAGGACACTTGCTTGGGTAAGTGCAGTCATTCTGATGGAACTTTCCGTTGTTGTGCTCTCTATAACATCCCGCTATTTGAGAACGTTCATCTTCGTCCCCACCTTGTGGAAGGCTTCGAGGGCGCGGTCAATATCCTTCAGGCGCAGTGCAGCCGAGACCTGCGCGCGCAGGCGGGCTTCCCCTTTCGGCACAACGGGATACCAGAGACCGCGGATGTACACTCCCTCCTTCAGCAACGCATTGCTCATTTCCTGGGCGACGGATGCCTCGCCAAGCATGATGGGAACAATCGGATGGTCGCCATTGATGACGGTGAATCCCAGTTCCACGATCTTCTTCCGGAAATACGCGGTGTTGCGGTGAAGCCGCTTGACAATCGACTTGTCCTTCATCAGGAGATTGAATGCCGCGGTCGCTCCGAAAACGATGGCCGGAGGGAGAGAGTTCGAAAAAACGTAAGTCCGGGCCTTCTGCCGCATGAACGAGATCACTTCCCGCTTTCCGCTGATGTATCCCCCGGCAGCGCCGCCGATCGCCTTTCCCAGTGTTCCGGTCAGCACGTCGATCTTGCCGTGAACGCCCTTCGCTTCCGGTGTCCCGCGCCCCGTTTTCCCGCACACGCCGACTCCGTGGGAATCGTCGACGAAGAGAACCGCACTATATTGCTGTGCCACTCCGGCAAGGCGGTCGAGCGGGGCAAGATCGCCCTCCATGCTGAACACTCCGTCGGTGGCAATGATGCGGAGCCGGTAGTCAGTGTGCGCATCCTCCTCGAGTTGCCGAACGAGATCGTCGACATCCGCATGCTTGTAGATCTTCCTGTCAGTGGTCTCGGCCTTGCACAAACGTTGCCCGTCAATGATGCTGGCGTGATTCAAACGATCGGAGTAGATGACGTCCTTGTACGTCTCGCATCCCATTTTCTCGTTGGTCAGGGACGCAAAGAATGCCTCATTGGCGGCCCAGCAGGAGGAAAACAGAATCGTATCCTCGGTGTCGAGGAATCGTGAAATCTTCTTCTCGAGCGCAAGGTGAATGTCCTGGGTGCCGCAGATGAACCGTACCGATGCAACGCCGTATCCGTATTCCTTGATCCCGGCCATCGCCGCTCTCCGGACGACAGGGTGATTTGACAGCCCGACGTAGTTGTTTGAGGCAAGCATCACCACCTTCTTGTCATTCACCCGCACCACGCCATCCTGCGCGCCCTGCAGCGCCACTTCATGTTTGTATGTGTTGGTTTCCTCGAGCTGCTTCAGTTCTGCACTTACGAGTTCAAGTATGCGTGACATCGCGGTCTCCTTACTTCAGTGGTCGAATGGCCGGGCAGAAGTTCACGCCGCCGGCAAGGCGGACTTCGACAATCGCACCGCAAACGAGCCATCCATGCCATGGCGGTGCGGGAACGTGGCGATCCACCCCCCGGGGGTCACAAGGTCGGGATGCACAAATTGCCCCGCCGGATCAATGTGAAATTCGGGATGAACCTCCAGAAATCCTGCGATCAAGTCTTCATTTTCCTCGGGTTCGATCGTGCAGGTGCTGTAGACGAGGACGCCGCCGGGTCTCAGGAGACGCGCCGCATTCTCCAGCATTGCCCGCTGTGTCGTCACCAGCTTCGCAATATCCAGCTGATCGCGCTTCCATTTCATATCGGGTTTCTTGGCCAGGGTCCCGAGACCCGAGCAAGGGGCATCAAGAAGGATGCGGTCCGCGGGCGATTCCTGAAACGTCAGCGCATCTGTTGCACGGAGCTGGATGTTGCGCAGCCCGAGACGCTCGGCGGAGCCTCTGATCATCGCCAGTTTCGCGTCGTATTTGTCCAGAGCGAAAATCACTCCCTCATTGTTCATCATCTCCGAGAGGTATGTTGTCTTGCCGCCAGGTGCCGCACACATGTCAAATACCCGCTCTCCCGGCTGCGCATCGAGCAACTGGCAGGGCAACCCCGCGCTTTCGTCCTGTATCGTGAACATCCCGTTGCGGAAGAGGTCCATCTGGCCGATGCGCGAGAGGGTTTTCACCCGCACAAAATGCGGGAGGTATGCCGAGGGCGAAAAGATGATTTGTTGCTCGCTGAGGTGGTTCTTGAACGCGGCTGGCTCAATCCTGAGGCGGTTGATGCGCAATGCCATGCTCGGCCGATCGTTGTTTGCAGTCATCAGCCGTTCGGTTTCTTCACGGCCGTATCGGCGCAACCAGCGCTTCACCATCCAGTGGGGATGGGAATAAAACACTGCAAGATACTGGACTTCATCCTCGGCGGGATCAGGATACCGGATGCCTTCAATGTTCCGGATGATGTTACGGAGAACCGCGTTCACCAGGCCTGCAGGCTTGTCGCCGCGAATGCGCTTGATGAATTCCACCCCCTCATTCACCGCGGCGGAGTGGGGAATGCGTTCCAGGAAGAGAATCTGATAGAGGGCGACGCGGAGGGTGTTTTTGACGTTGATCTCGGACTTGGCAAAATTCCCGTGGGAGAACCCATTCAGGACCCAGTCGAGTCTGTTCTGCCAGCGGAGAACACCGTGGACGAGCTCGTTCAGAAGCCCTTTGTCCAGGTCGGAGAGTTCACCGGAGCGAAGCTCGCCATCAAGCACTTTGTCGAGGTACGAGTCGGTGCGTTCGACGCGGTTGAGGACTTTGACTGCCGTTCCGCGGGGCCCGCTGTAGAGGCTCTTCCACTCGGCTGCCGGGACGTCATTCATGAGCGGTATTCAGGAAAAGGAAGGGCGGAGGACACCGGGTGACCTCCGCCGCAGGGATACGGGCAGGGACATTGCTGGGACAGAGAAACCTAAGGGGTTGTCTGATCCGCAGTCTTCTTGCCGTACTTCTTCAGGTAGCGCTCAACGCGGCCGGCCGAGTCGACCAGTTTCTGCCGCCCTGTGAAGAACGGATGACACGCTGAACAGATTTCGAGTTTGAGGTCACCTGCCGTGGAACGCGTCTCAAACGTGTTTCCGCACACGCACGTCACCACAGCTTTCTTGTAGTCCGGATGGATGCCTTCTTTCATCTGAGTCCCAACCCTGATAATTGCCCAAATGTTGATGCTTCTAAAGCTATTAAAGATACTGCTTTCAGAGACAAGAAGCAATATTTGAAATTCGCTCCGGGAATCCCTACATTGCGTGGGAATTATGTCGCGATGGATCATCCGGGGTGAGGAGCAATGAAGCGATTTCACATATGTATTCTTGTGGCCGGATTTGCCACACTTACGGGGGAATCACTCCAGGCAGCCGGGGCCACGACGGCATTCAGTTTCCTGCGAAACGACGCAAGCGCCAGGACCGCCGCTCTCGCCGGCAGCGCCGTCACCATCACCGACGATCCGAACGTGGTGTTCTACAATCCGGCAAGTCTCGCCACCATTGAAGGCATCCGCGGTTCGGTCGGTTTCTTCAAACATCTCCTGGACATCAATGCGGGCGGCGCTTCCTATTCTACAGAAGTCGAAGACATCGGCAGGTTTGGCGTTGGTCTGCTGTATACGAATTACGGTTCTTTCACTGAAACCGATGCGGTCGGCAACGCCCTCGGAACGTTCGGCGCGAATGATCTTGCGCTGAGCATCGGGTACGCAACCATGCTTGAGGAACAGGTGTATGTCGGCGGTGCCGTCAAGTTTATCTACTCCGGCATCGCGAGCTATACGTCCACCGCCGTAGCGGCTGACGTCGGCATCCTGTACAGGATCCCCGACGCGCGCGTGGCGCTCGGCGCGAGCATCCGCAATCTGGGTGCACAACTCTCGACATACAATGGCATCCGCGAACAGTTGCCCCTCGATGTGACGGTCGGCGCATCAGTGATTCCCAGGGGCCTGCCACTCCTGCTGAACGTCGGTTTCCACAGACTCGCTGACGACGTTCCCTCTCTCGGCGAGCGGTTCCGTCATTTCACCGTGGGTGGAGAATTCACGCTCAGTCGTGTGCTTCTGCTCCGGGTGGGATTTGACAACGCGAAGAGGAAGGATTTCAAGATCGGTTCATCCGCCGACCTTGCGGGCTTTTCCGCGGGGCTGGGCATCCTGGTCAGCAGCTACAGCATCGACTACGGCCTTTCATCGCTCGGCAAAGCAGGCAACCTCCACCGCATCTCGGTAAGCACGGCATTCTGACGGAGATCCCGCTGGCTCTTCGGCTGCACTTTGACGTGCCGCCCCAGGCGTTCACCCCTCCAGGAGAACCTTTCCGAAGTAGAACAGCACCATCCCGGCGAACACCAGCATCGGTATCACCCTGTTGCGTGAGTGATTGATTTCCGGAATCAGATCACTTGCCCCGACATAGGTCGCGATACCCGCAGAAAATGCAAAAGCTCCGCTCACCAGCCGGATGCTCACGCCGCCGAGGACGAGGCCTGCGAGAGCACCGATCAACGTGGCGCCGCCGATGGCGACGCTCGCAGCCATGGCCGTTGTCCTCTTGGATTTTGCGGACAGCATGACCGAGGCAACGGTTAGCCCTTCGGGTATCTTGTGCAGCAACACGGCGATGAAGACCATGAGGCCGAGCGTGAAGTCGAACTGCATTCCCACTGCAATGGTGAACCCGTCAAAGAAAGCGTGGATAAAAAGTCCCAGAAAGGTCGAAAAACTCGCCGCGCGTGACACCATCACCTCGTGATGGGTCTCTTCCCCGAAGTGCAAATGTCCGACAACCGTGTGCTCAAAAAAATGGAGCACGGCATATCCCGCGAGCATCAGGAGCGGGGCTTCGGAGCCGCCGCCCTTCAGCGCTTCCGGCACGAGCTCGACAAACACCAGCGACAGCAAGAAACCCGCACTGAGTGCCAGCAGGTACTCCTGCACCCGGGCGGGCCACCGCTTCCGCCCGATGACCAGCACGCTGCCGGTGATCTCGGCGAGCGCTGCAAGAAGGGCGTACCCGATGATGGTCACGGTCATGGCGTCGTGAGCTCCGAGTACGGAGTCTTCAGGTACCGATCCGCCTGGGACACCGAATCCTTGTACTCCTTCATCGTGCGTACTTTCCGGTACTGTTCTATTGCGAGGGCGCGTTTCCCCTGCAAGTCGTAAATCATTCCCATTTTGAGATTGGCCATCACCATGAAGCCCGACGGATCCCCGGTGTCAAGCTCACGGGAGAGTGCGTCACAGCGGTACCACTCCTCCAGAGCGGAGTCGTATCGCCGGGCATTCATGGCGCAGAGGCCAAGGTAGTAGATCGCCTCACGCTCAACCGCCCGTGTATAGCCACGCGCTCCCGTCTGTGCACGGCCGGCAATATCGCGGAAGATCCCCTCGGCGGCCGTCCAGTTCCCCATCAGCACGTAGCAGCGACCGACATACTTGTGGAACATCATGTTGGCCGGAAATCGCCCATGCAAGGATCGGGCGATATCGAGCGCCTTCGGGTAGTCGCGCTCATAGCTGTAATAAATCTGCATGAGAAAATACGACGTTTCAATTGACGCGTACCGTGCACGTGACGCCGCAAGGCGGAGTTGCTCGATCCCTTTCTTCTTGTCGCCGGATGGAATGAACAGCAACAATGGCTTGACGAATGGGTACTCATTGGGGATCACCTCGGCGTAATAGTTGTAAATGCCGGTACCGAGGAGGATATCGTAGTTGTGCGGGTCCAGTTCGCTGGCTTGCTGCACCAGCGGGAGGGCTTTCCGGCCGGCGTTGGCCGCGGCCAGCCAATCATCCCGATGAAACCGCAACCGCCCCTCAAAACCGATCGCGCCGCCCTTGAAAAAAAATGCATCCACGTCGTCCGGATTGTGCTCGAGCATGGAATCGCACATGCTCACCACCTCCTCCAGGTCGCGAAAGAACCGTTCGTCAAATTGACGGTTGTCCAGATCGATCATGATGCGCCACCAGGTGATCATGGCGCGGAAGAAATATCCGGAGGGATGATTTGGTTGGAGGGCAATCAGCGTCGCGAATTCCTTCTCGGCCGATTCGAATTCCAAATTGTACACGGCCTGGATGCCGCGCTGCACGGTCGCCTGGTAGACGGAATCGTCCAGCACCCCTGCGCGCGAAAGAGCAACGCTGCAGAGCGCCGCAACGCTGATCATGAGCAGTCTCATCCGGTCGTTCCTCCTGCAGGAGGAGTCGGGAGAATGTCTTCAACGGAATCCAGGGTGATAATGCCCTCAGGCGGCCGCAACAACGGGGTCTTCAGAATGTACCACGTTGCGGCAACCAGCGCGATCGTTGCCAGGATTCCTCCCTCGGGGCCGAATTCGCCCCCGGTGAGCCACCCGGGGCCCGATTGTTCGCTAAGGAAGAGGCGCCGCTCAGCGAATGCAAAGCCACTCGTGGGAAATGCATAGACCGAGGTCTGTGCAAAGTTCCAGGAAAGATGGAGACCGAAGGGAAGCCAGAGACTCCGCGTTTTGAGGTATGCAAACGAGAGCCATACCCCTGCGAGGAGAACGTTCGTCGTGCTCAGTATGGTTGCGTGAGGATTGCGCGAATGGGCAAGACCGAACAACGCTGACATGAGGATCAACGCCGGCAGAAATGTCACCCACTGCATCAGGGTCTGGAAGAGGTATCCGCGGAACAACAGCTCTTCGAACATCGCCGAGAACGCAAAGTACAGCAGGGAAATTCCCACCGCACCCGCGATTTCCGCAGCAGTCAATCCACGCCACGAAACGTGGAGGACACCCAGGCCGACTTCGATCAGAAAAATCCCCGTCATCATGAGAAAGCCGAGGAGCATGCCGATGCCGCACTCCCGCGGGGCGCGAGGATGCATCCACAGCCCGACTGCAGCCAGCGGCTTGTGATTGACAAAACGCGTTACAGCCCATGTGACGAGCAGAACGATGCCGAGCGGCAGGAGGCTCGATGCAACGGGTGTCCCGGCAACCGATGCCGGAAGCGTATTGTAGGCACCAATTCCGGCAACCGTCAGAAGGAGGAGAAACAGAAATATTCTCCACCCTGCGCGGATTTCGTTGTGTGGGTCGCGGAAGACGTTGGTGAGAAAGGCCATCATGACCTACGGACGCCCCCGGAGCGCGCCGCAAGCCGCCCGGGAGGGAATGGACGCCGGCGATATGGAGCGCACGTCTGTCATAGACGCTCCTTGAGGTACGTAAGGAGGCGATCTGCCGCGATCCGTTCCTGCTGCATGGAATCACGTTCGCGGACCGTAATACTCTGGTCCTGCAACGTCACGGAGTCGACCGTAACGCAGAACGGCGTCCCAACTTCATCCTGACGGCGATATCGCCGGCCGACGGCCCCGCTGTCGTCAAAAAACACGCGTACATGCGGGCGGAGATCAGCTTCGATCTTCCGCGCGATTTCCGGCATGCCGTCACGATTGACAAGCGGAAAAACGGCGACTTTCGTAGGCGCGAGTTTAGGGTGGAATTTCATCACCGTGCGGAGTTCCATCTTTCCGTCCGCGGTCGGGGCCTCCTCTTCCGAATATGCATCGACAAGGAATGCCATAAATGACCGGCTGGCCCCCGCTGAGGTCTCTATCACGAAGGGGATGAACTTCTCCTTTGTCTGCTCGTCAAAGAATTTCATCGCCTTGCCGGAGAACTCCTCGTGCCGGGAGAGATCCCACGCCGCCCTGTTATGGATGCCCTCGATTTCTCCCCATCCGAACGGGAAGTTGTATTCGATGTCGTACGCATCCCTCGCGTAGTGAGCGAGCTTGTCGGGCTCGTGCTGATGGAACTGGAGCCGTTCAGCCCGCATCCCAAGCCTCCGGAACCAGTTGAGCCGTTCCTCCTTCCAATAACCAAACCACTCGACGTCGGTGCCTGGCTTGACGAAGAACTGCATTTCCATCTGCTCGAATTCGCGCGTGCGGAAGAGAAAGTTCTTCGTGTTGATCTCATTCCTGAAGGCCTTGCCGATTTGCGCGATGCCGAAGGGGATCTTCTGCCGGGACGAACTCTGCACATTCAGGAAGTTGACGAAGATGCCCTGCGCGGTCTCGGGACGGAGGTACACCACGGCGCTGGCATCCTCCACGGGGCCGACGAACGTCTTGAACATCAGATTGAACTGCCGTGCTTCCGTGAATTTCCCCTCGGCCTGGCACTTGTGCGCTTTCCGACCCTTGTAGCCGGGATTCCCGCACATCGCGTCTTCAATCTGATCCGCCCGGAATCGCGCCTTGCATTCCTTGCAGTCCACCATGGGATCTGTGAAATTCTCCACATGACCCGAGGCCTTCCAGACCGTCGGGTGCATCAGGATCGCGGCGTCAATCCCCTCAACATCCTGCCGGTACGTCATCGCCTGCCACCACTGCTCCTTGACATTGCGAAGGAGTTCCACCCCGAGCGGACCATAGTCCCAGCACCCGTTCAAGCCACCGTAAATTTCACTTGATTGAAAGACAAACCCGCGTCGCTTGGCCAGCGACACGATCTTTTCCATGATGTCGGTACTAATGGCTCGATCCCTTTCGTGACTGCTGTGAGGACTTGCGCATATCGAGAATAACCTGCATGACGGCTGCCCCGTCCTTCATGATCATCAAAGAGACGTTCTTTTCACGGAGATGCTCTGTCCCAACGACCACGGCGCCGAGATCGGCGAGGGCACCCCCGAGGGCGCTGTTGAACTCAACGCTCGAGAATTCCGGCGCCACCAGCAACCGCACTGCGGGTGGGGCGGCGCTTCCCTGTCGTGCCGGGACAAAACGCAGTGCACTGCGCGGAATCTTGAAGGCGGCGACCACCGCGTCCACCTGTTGTGCAATCGTCTGCTTGCCGCTGTGAACACCCCGCTCGGGCGTGCTCTGTACGGGGGAACCAGCATGGCCCGTCAGCTGGCCGACGACAACAAGCCCGATCGCACAGAGGGCCAGCAGTGCTACGATCCAGATTCTGAATCTGCGATACATGTTCACGTGCTATGATCCTCGAAATACCGGTGGTCTCTTGTTCAAGAATGCCTGCACGCCTTCACGAAAATCTCCGGTCGCACAACATTCTGCAAACTGTGCCGACTCCCTCGCCATGTCCGCTGAGACTGCCTCTGCATTGCCGCCGACAAGAACTTGCAGGAGTGCCCGCACGGCCAGCGGCGCCTTGGCAGCCAGCCCGTGCGCGAGTTCCATGGCGGACGAAAGGAGGTTTGACGCGGGCAACACGCCGTGTACCAGACCGATGCGCAGCGATTCCGCAGCATCAATCTGCCTGCCGGTCAACATGAGCTCAAGCACCTTTCCTCTTCCCACGAGCTTCGTAAGACGCTCTGTGCCGCCATATCCGGGGATCGTGCCCAGGTTGACCTCCGGCATGCCGAACTTCGCACTGTCCGACGCCAGGCGCAGGTGGCACGCCAGCGCCAGTTCGCAGCCGCCGCCGAGTGCGTAGCCGTTGACCGCGGCGATCACGGGCTTGCCGATCTGCTCGATGAGGTTCATCAACGCCTGTCCCTGCTGCGAAAACGTCAGACCGCGCTCACGATCCAGCCCAGCCAATTCTTCTATATCTGTTCCGGCCACAAACGCCTTCTCGCCGGCACCTGTGATCACTATCGCCCGCACGGCTGCATCGTCGCGCAGCAACGCCATGAGACCGCGCAGTTCCTCCTTGGCAACGGCATTCAGCGCGTTCATCCGTGATGGACGATTCACCGTGATACAGACAACAGGGCCGTCCGGTTCCACACGCAACGTTGTCAGTGTCTCATACATGCGCCGCCCGATCTCACACGACTTCCACGCGGCTCTGATCCCCAATCAAAAAACGGTGCACCAGAGGCTTGCCAGTTGCTTCAACGATTTCCACGTCATTCCCGAGAATGCTGCCTTCAAGCCGGATGCCAATGTTGAGAATCTTGCAGTCGCGGAGAATGATGCTGTACTCCACTTCGCTCCGCCGCACCACGGTGTTCATCCCGATGGAGGAAAAAGGACCGACATACGAATCTTCGATCACGCAGTGTTCCCCAATGATGGCAGGCCCCCTCACGACGCTGTTCACAATCCTGGCAC
>DAINBR010000087.1:0-10806 GCA_036732865.1 Bacteroidota bacterium
GCGCCGCAATTCAGACTTGGATTCTGTGAATGCAGAAGTCTACTGGAATTACACCGGAGGCATCCACTCTTTCCGTCTCAAATTCCATTTCAATCAGGGCCACCGTAGAGAGGCACGGGGTGTTTGGATCATCGTTCGTGATACAAGATAGTACTCTAATCTCCGCGGGGTGGGAACTCGGACCACTGCTGGACATCCCCTGATGTTGGAAAGGCAACTTGTGGTGGACTCATGCATTTGGACAAAGAAGAAATGCATGCTATGAGGAGCAAGAACGCCGGGGAGGACGTGGGGTGGTGGTGAGGCTTGCGTGATGTCCCATGCTCAACGATTGACATAGAATCACGGAAAGGTGTGTCTCTATGATCCGCATACCACACGTCGTGTGGAGTCGCTGGTGCCTAGCTCCTGTCTTGTGTATTCTCATTGGTGTCGCAGCATGCCGGCAAGAGAAGCAGCAACCCCAGGAAAAAGTTGCCCAAAACCATCTACAATCTCTGGAAACAAATCATCAACACCAGCCCACGACAGAGGAGAATCTAATCATGGCTTTCTATTTGACACAGTTTAGCTATACCCCGGAAACCTGGGCCCGATTGATGAAGAACCCTGAAGATCGCCGAGTGGCTGCACGTAAGTACATTGAGTCGGTTGGCGGGAAGCTGCACGGCTTCTGGTACGCGTTCGGCGCGTACGATGGCTACTGCCTCTGGGAAGCGCCTGACAATGTCTCGATGGCTGCAGTCGGGATCGCGATCACCGGTGGTGGTGCGTTGTCGAAATTTGAGACAACGCCGCTTCTCACGGTCGAGGAGACCCTAGACGCCCTTCGCCGTGCGCAGAATGTCGCCTACCGGCCACCCGGAGAGTAAATAAGCGGCAACGTCCTATGTCAGCGGCCATCGTGCTGTCGGTTCAAAATATGGGGTACTGCGGGTAGCACGCCGGACTGCGGCGTCCGCTTTCTGAATGGGCAAATATGGATTTGCCCAATGTTGACGTACCGACGCTAACGGCTTTGGCACGAGGAGAGAAAGGACTCTGCTTTTCATCAGGAACATCCTGGTGAGGCTTTTCTGTGGGTACGTTTGCGTTTTGAGTTCATGGAGGGTTCTCCCGGGGGGAGTTGATAGAGGCGATAGAATATGTAAAGAGGGCCCCGGAATCATTGTTCCCGCCTCCCGAGCAGAATCGCGCAAGCCTCATCTGCAATTGGTACCACCCGGACCCGTTTTGACTTCCCGCCAGGGGTTCCTTAGGATATGGCCCCAGGACCGAGCTCGCTTAAATATGGAGCCAAGTGCTGACACCGGTCGACCTGGAATGGCGCCTGCCGGTAGCATCCTCGAAGAAGATATGGTACACGCCACCGCGTTTGGAGAGGAACATGATGCACCGTCCTTTCAAAAAGTGAGTTGGACGGTGAGAGTGACCGCACACTAAAAAGCACACTGTGATTCCTACAAAGTGTGAGGTCGAAGGCGACGGGAGGGTGCAGCAGGAATGAGAAATGCCCAATGCAGATTGTTTTGAGGCTGCGGAGGGGGAGAGATTCGAACTCTCGGTAGAGGTGTAACCCCTACGACGGTTTAGCAAACCGTTGGTTTCGGCCACTCACCCACCCCTCCAGGATGGATTCCGCACCGAAAAGACCGAAAACATTGCCCCAAGATAAGTAAAAATGAAGAGTCCCGCAACACCGCAAGCTTGATTCTTCACTCCCTTTTGTGCAATTTTCTATGTCCCCTGGTACAAGCGTCGCGCAAGAAACTCGGGAAGTCCGGCACTCAAGATCGCCTCCGCGGTTTTCTCCACTGCATAGGGAACACGGACGCCCTCGTACCGGCCCGAATCGCTGTCGTAAACCCCAAACGCTGCAGCCGGATTGCCGTCGCGGGGTTGTCCCACGCTCCCGGTGTTGATGATATATCGCCCTTCAGCCGTGTAGCGGTTCACCGTGCCGTCTTCGCCCAGGATCACGGGGACATGCGTGTGCCCGATGAAACAGAGACGCGTGTCGAATGCCCGAAAATTCTTTGTCGCCCCGCGTACTGTGTGTAGGTAGTGCCAGTCGGAAGGCTCGAACGGTGACGCATGGACGAGGGTGCAGTCGCCATGAGTCAGTGAGAGGGGGAGTTCGCGGAGGTACGCCATGTGACCCGGTTCAAGCGCCCCCCGCGTCCAGAAGATTGCCCGGAGCCCATATTCGTTGAAATCATCGACGGGCGTGCGTCCGATGACACCGCTGTCGTGGTTCCCGGATACCACGAGGGAACAGCGCGCACGAATGATCTCCAGGCAATGGTTGGGAAAGGGGCCATAACCGACGATGTCGCCAAGACACCACACCGTTGCTATCTTCCGCTCGTCGATCGCGGAGATCACTGCCTCGAGCGCCGGGAGGTTGGAGTGGATGTCGGAAAGTATTGCGACTTGCATAGGTTGAGCTGCGATGTTGCACTCAAGTAATTGATTCCTTAACAAAACGCAAGAGGATCGCACGTGCGCACCTTGACGTGCCCGGGTACAAGATTCACTCGTGCGCTGTATGGCGCCGCGCTCTGCACTGCACTCATACTCCAGGCGCCGGGGCTGATTGCCACGGGGCAAACGCGCGACCAACTCCGCCATCAGGCCGAAATCCAGCTGCGACAGATGTCTCCCGATGACATAGAACGGGCATTGAAAGAGTACGGCCTGACCATCGAGGAGGCGACCAAGCGCTCCCGGCTGCTGGGCATTTCGCTCGAGGAGTTTCTCGCGAAGGGATATGCGGCGAAAGGGGATATCGGCAGGGGTGCTCCAACCGATCCACGTGTTCTCTGGCAGGGCGCCAACTCGTCCACATTGCGATCAGACAGTATCCTGCCCTCAGTGGAAATCCCTCCTCCACTCATGCTGGAAACAGTGGCCGGTTTCCACGGCCGCCAAAGTATCGATTCACTGATCCAACCGTTCGGATATGCCCTTTTCCATTATCCGCCTTCCACATTCGTGCCGTCGCTGAGTGTGGCGACACCCTCATCGTATGTGTTGGGTGTGGGTGATGACGTGGTGATCACCGTGTGGGGAGAGACCCAACTCAATTATCAGTTGCAGGTGAACCGTGAAGGAAACGTCCATGTGCCCGACGTCGGACCCGTGCTGGCACAGGGACTTACGATCCAGCAGTTCCGTGAGCGGCTTCTTCGCCGGATGTCGACTGTCTACTCGGGTCTCGCCACCCGATCTGGCAGAGCGAATGCGTTCCTGGATGTATCCATCGGAAAACTGAAGACTATTCAGGTACTGGTGCTCGGAGAGGTGCGAAAGCCGGGCGGGTATGCGCTCTCTTCGATGTCCACCGTTCTTCATGCATTGTATCTTGCAGGCGGGCCGACTACCGAAGGTACGCTCCGTGACATTCAGGTGATGCGCAAGGGAGAGTCCCTCGTGGGGATCGATCTGTACAGTTACATCCTCAAAGGCGACAGATCCGCGGATGTGCCGTTGCAGGATGGTGACATTGTGTTCGTAAAGCCGGTCATGCGCCGCGCCGCCATCGTCGGCCGAATTCTCCGTCCGGCGATTTACGAGCTTCTCGAGACAGAGCACCTCGGAGACCTTGTGACCCTTGCGGGGGGGCTGCGTTTTGACGCGTACGCGAATCGTCTCCACATCGAGCGGGTCGTACCCTTCGCCCGCCGCGATGAATACGATCGCGACATCCTGGATTTCGACGTGAACTTTGGCAGCCTGCCGTCACTGCTCACGAGTCCGCTCGCGATGGAAGCCGGGGATGTCGTGACGGTATACGAACTCCAGGCACGGTTCCAGAATCGCGTTGTCATCGGGGGGAGCGTGAACAAGCCGGGGCCATTCCAGCTTCTGCCGGGAATGAGGGTTGCGGATTTGATCCGTGCCGCGGACAGCCTCAGTCTGAGTTCCTTCTCCGAGCGAGGGACCCTTTTCCGTACACTACCCAATCTCCGGAAGCAGGTCTTCGGTTTCAACCCGCGGCTTGCACTTGCCGGCGGCGAGCGGGACAACTTGCTTTTGCAGAACGAGGACAGCGTCGTCATTTATCGCGAAAGCCAGTTCTCCCCACGCCACACGGTGAGGATCTTCGGCGCAGTTCAGAAGCCGGGTGAATATCCACGCCTCGATGAAATGCACATTGCGGATCTCGTGGTGATGGCGGGTGGTCTTGCCGACGCGGCATCTATTGTGGGTTGGGAATTGTCACGAGTCGATACGACGGATTTGCGCCGCTATGCGCACATCATCAAGGTTGACAGCCGGAAGGAATACTGGGAAGAGGGAATCCCGGACGATTTGCCGTTGCACGACCTTGATGTTCTCTTCATTCCGTTCAATCCGAAGATCTCCCTTCAGAAGTTTGTCCATATTTCTGGATTTGTGATGTTTCCCGGAGTCTACGCCATCAGTACCGAGGGGGAACGCCTGGCGGATATCTTCAGGAGGGCCGGGGGGGTGCGCCCCGGCGCATACTTGGAGGGATCGCGATTGTTCAGGAAATTCAACAATGCTGGACTCGTCCCGCTGGATTTTCGGAACGCAATCGATGATCCTCAGGCACGCGATAACCTTGTGGTCTATGATGGCGACTCCATCCACGTGGCATATACCGAAGATGTCGTTTACGTTAGCGGCGAAGTCTATGTGCCGTCGCCGGTGCTCTTTGAAGAAGGGGAAGGTCTCAGCTACTACATACAGCAGGCCGGTGGGTATAAGGAAGAAGCGGAAGAGGGCAACACGGTGGTGTTTCTTCCGGGCGGGAAAAAATGGGAGCACGGTGATATTCTCCCCGGGAGCACGATTCTCGTGCCCAAGGAGCTCGACAAGCCTGATACAACTCTTCCCATTTTGCGTGATCTGGCGACCATACTTGCCAGTCTTGCCGCTATCACCGTTGCGCTGATTCAGGTTTCGAAATAATGCGTGCAATCGTATGAACCAAGGAAGCGTCCATGAGCGGAGCTGAAGAAGGCAAGGGCTCACCGGGCCGGAAACTGCACGAAGTCCTTGCACCCGTCTGGCAAGAACGCAGAGTCGTGCTCTACGTTGCCTTAGGCATAGCCCTGGTTACTGGAATCGTAAATTTCCTGATACTCGACTTAACGTACAAAGCTTCGGCATCGCTGCTACCCGAAACCGACAGGAACAAATTGGGCAGCATGAGTCAATTCTCCGGGCTTGCCCAGCTTGCGGGAATTTCCGTTCCGGGTGTTGAGATTTCACGTCTCTATCCGACCATCCTGGCCAGCGAGACAGTGCTCCGTCCGGTCATCGAAGCAAAATATGCGACAGATCGCTATTCCGATTCCGTGGACCTGATCAAGTACTTCGATCTCACGAAGAAGACTCGTGAGGAGAATATGGATAAGGCGTTGCGGAAGATCCGTGGGTTGATGACCACGACTTATGACAACAAGACGAGTACCGTGCTGGTGACGTTGGAGATGGAAGAACCGCAGCTCGCGGCGGATGCGCTGAACGGAATCATAGGCCAGTTGGATCTATTCATGCGTTTGAAGAGAATCAACACGGCCACGGAGCAGGCGAAGTGGATAAGCGCAAGACTGCAGGAGGTGGAAAGGGAACTCCGGCAGGCAGAGGATGCGCTCAAGAATTTCCGCGAACGGAACCGCCGCATACTGGACTCGCCGGCGCTGCTGTTGATCCAGGAACGGATGATCCGGGAAGTGACGGTGAAGTCCACGATTTACGTGGAACTCAAGAAACAATACGAGTTGGCAAAGATCGATGAGATCAAGAACATCACCATGGTGAACGTGCTTGATGTAGCGCGTCCGCCCGTTCGCAAGGAGCATCCGAAAAGGGCGACGAACACTGCAATCGGGTTCCTGCTGGGTCTCTTCGGGATGTCAGCGTGGTATGCGATGAGACCGGCTTATGAGGGGAGATTCCGGATATTCATTGCCGGCGTCAAGCAGAAGGTCGTATAATGAGGGGAGAAGAAGACCCGAGAGTGTCAAGGATTCGTGGCCCTGTACGTCTTATTCGGGAGGCTAAGTCTCTTGCCTTGAAGCGCCATCTTGCTCATGACATCGAGAAGGTATTCCATCTCTCCCCTGGGCAGCGGGTTCAACGGACTTTCCGAATCCCGGCATAGTCGATAATACTGATACTTGGCGTAGAGCTTGTTTGCCTTTTCTTCTTCCTCCTGGGTCCATGCAGCGGTCGGCTCCTGGAGCTTGCGTTCACGCGGCCCGAATTGCTCGTGGATTCTCATTGACTTGCCCTCCTCTATGTGAGATTCACGGCCCCGCAAAGGCCCATCGAGGTCCTACTCTGTCGGCAGGTCGTGTCGCTCGCCTCGACGCGCAACCTTCCCCATGTATTCGGCAAGAAACTTCATTTCTTCTTCGGTCGGCGGGTTCCATGGATTCCCGCCAAGGCCCTCAAAGTAGTTCAGGAATTTCTGGTACAGGTTGTCAGCACGTCTTGCTTCTTCCTGAGTGACTGTATCGGCCCTTTTCTGAGGCTGCCTTTCCAGCCTCTGGACTATTTCATGGACTCTCATTGACAGGCCCTCCTCCTCGTGAGATTTACGGCCCCGTACCGACCATCTAGGGCCTTGCTCTGTCAGCTTGCTACCATCGTAATTAGCAACACGTCGTGCCACTGATATTGTTCCCGCCTATTATATCAGAAGAGCCGCCGTCCCGGTAGGGCGGCGGAGCATTTTCCTGTTGTATTGGAGTATGCGACGAGTTCACACCGTTGCGGAGGTACGCGGGTGCGGTGATTCACGCTCCTTGCGGACGTGTCATTTCACAGCATCGGAGGTGTCAACACGACTGTCAACAAAGTGTCAACACTTTTAGAAAGGAAGCGAAAGAAAAGCGGCAAAATCTGGTGCTCCCGGCAGGATTCGAACCCACACTAAGTGATCCGTAGTCACTCGTGCTATCCATTACACCACGGGAGCAATGACTTTTAATATACGAACCCTTCATCCGACATGCAAGGGTATCGTGCCGCGGTTCTCCCTCTTGCTTCTTCACGCATCTCTTATTATCTTTCATTGACATGTTGTCATTTATGCGCCGGAAAGAGTCAATTGTCCCGGGGCTGTAGCTCAGTTGGGAGAGCGCCTCGTTCGCAACGAGGAGGTCGTCGGTTCGACCCCGATCAGCTCCACTGAGGTCAAGTCCTGTGCAACCGCAAGGTGCTCAACCCCGCCAGGTCCGGAAGGAAGCAACGGTCGGTACCCCAAGGTGTGACGCAGGGTGCTTGGCCTCTTTCTGTTTGAGGGCATTGCAAGATTCAATGATATTTCGTAACTTACCCCTTGAGTGTTCAGGTGAAGGATGAAGCGGCGTGCCGCTATCCTTTCTTTCCTGAGGCGGGGCCAGAGTTACCAAATGAAATTCGTCCCACAGTACGGTTAACGATAGGGGTATGACGTGATCACAACCGTGTGTCTCTCGTTCCTATTCGAGAGCCTGCTCACTTCGTTCCGGAGCTGTGGGGATCGCCGGCCGCTGAAGCTGGCATACAGCCTACCACATACAGTTCCATATGAAGAAAGAGATCATTATCAACGCTGCCGCCAACGAGACCCGAATCGCGATTACCGAAGAAGGGCGACTGGCAGAGCTCTTTGTTGAAACCACCAACAAGGAAAAAATGGTGGGGGACATCTACCTCGGCAAAGTTGCCAAGGTGATGAGCGGTATCAAGGCGGCATTTATCGATCTGGGTTTGGGGCAGGACGGATTTCTTCACTTTTCCGACATCGGCAACCGGCTTGACGAATATACGGCCATGATCGGTGATGATGATGATGAGGAAGAGGGAGAAAACAACCACACAGAGGGTGCTCCTTCGCCTGCCGCAGAATCCCCGGAACATCGACCGCGTCACACCGAACGAGAGGTCCACCTCGAAAAGGGGCAGGAAATCATCGTTCAGATCATCAAAGAACCGGTGGGAAAGAAGGGTGTGCGTGTCACCTCCGAAGTCTCCCTTGCCGGCCGCTTCCTAGTTCTCCTTCCGTTCGACGGCAAGATCGGCATCTCCAAGAAGGTGACCAATTTTCGCGAGAAGCGACGTCTTCGCAAGATCGTGCAGGCGATCCTTCCGGAGGGATTCGGTGTCATCATTCGCACCGTCGCCGAAGGGAAGGAGGAGACCTCCCTCAAAAACGACCTCGAGGATCTGATCAAGACCTGGCGCGAGATCGAGACGAGCGTCAAGAACGAGAAAGCACCTTGTCTCCTGTACAAGGACCTCGCGACGACATCGAGCGTCATCCGCGATCTCTTTTCGAACGACGTTTCCCGCGTGGTCATTGACTCCAGGAAGCTCCACAAAGAGATCTCCTCCTACATCAAGTACACGTCCCCTCAACTGCTCGACAAGATCGAGCTGCACCGCGACAAGACTCCAGTCTTCGATGCGTTCGGCGTGGAGAAGGAGATCGAGACCACCCTCGCCCGGAAAGTGTGGCTCAAGAGCGGCGGGTACATCATCATTGATCCAACGGAAGCCATGATGGTGATCGACGTGAATTCCGGGCGTTACGCCCCGAAAAAAGAGCAGGAGCAGAACTCTCTCCGGACGGACCTCGAAGCGGCCCGGGAAATCACGAGGCAACTGCGGCTGAGGGATATCGGCGGGATCATCGTGTGTGACTTCATCGATCTCGACGAGGAAAAAAACAAGAAGAAGGTGTATGAGGAGCTGAAAAAGGAGTTCCGGAAGGACCGTGCAAAAGTGACTGTATTGCCGATGACGGAATTCGGTCTTGTGCAGATCACCCGCCAGCGGATCCGCCAGAACATTCTGCACAGCTTCACCGAGGCCTGTCCGACCTGCGGCGGCAGCGGGCTCGTCCAGTCGAAGACTACCACCCTGAACCAGATCGAACGGTGGCTCCGGCGGTTCAAGACCGAGACGCACGAAAAACGGCTCGTGTTGCGCGTCAACCCGAATCTTGCCACTTCGCTTCGCGAAGGGACTCTCAGCCGGTTGAAGCGCATCATGCTGAAGTATTTTGTGCTGATCAAGCTGGAGGTGGATGGGACTATTCCGATCGGTGAATTCCGGTTCATCTCCCGTGCACAGGATAAAGATGTCACCGACAACTACAAATAGGCTGCGACCATGGCGCTGAAACGCACGGCCTTCTATGACATTCATGTCGGACTCGGCGGTAAGATCGTGGAGTATGCGGGCTTTGAAATGCCGGTGCAGTATTCCGGCATCGTGGAGGAGCATCAGCGCGTCCGCACTCACGTGGGTGTGTTTGACGTGTCGCATATGGGGGAAGTTGAAGTGTGGGGAGCGGACGCCTTCGCGTACCTTCAAACCATCACCGTCAACGACGTGGCCAAACTCACCCCGGGGCGGGTGCAGTATTCCGCCATGTGCTACGACGACGGCGGGATTGTGGACGACCTGCTGGTGTATCATATGGGCGACCACTTCATGACGGTCATCAATGCCTCCAACATTGGCAAAGATATTGCCTGGATGGAAAGGCACCTGTCCGGTGACGTGCGTTTGAAGGATGTCAGCGATGCGACATCGTTACTTGCGGTTCAGGGCCCCCAGGCCCGGGCAACGGTGCAAAAACTCGCCGATATCGATCTCGGACCGCTTGAGTATTACCACTGGATGCACGGAAAGGTGGCCGGGCAGCACATGGTGATCTCCCGGACGGGGTACACGGGCGAGCCAGGGTTCGAGCTCTACTTCCCGTCGGACCGCGCAACCGGTGAACGCATATGGGGGGCGCTCATGGATGCCGGAAAAGAATTCGGAATCGGGCCGACGGGCCTTGGGGCACGCGATACGCTGCGGCTTGAGATGGGTTTCTGCCTCTACGGCAATGATATCGACCAGACCACTCATCCACTCGAGGCGGGTCTCGGGTGGATCACGAAACTTGACAAAGGCGCGTTCAACGGACGTGATGTTCTGGTGAGTGCGAAACGAGACGGACTGAAGAGGAGGTTGGTGGGTTTCACCCTGACGGAGAAGGCATTTCCGCGTCACGGATACCCCATCAGCGCCGATGGACGTGAAGTTGGTGTGGTGACCTCCGGAACATACTCCCCGACCTTGGAGAAGGGGATCGGCATGGGATATGTACCGGTGGCGCTGGCCAAGCCGGGGACTTCCATCCAGATCATGATCAGGAACAAACCCATTCCAGCGACTGTAGTGACAATTCCGTTCCTCGAGAGGCCGGCATGATACCTGTCCGCACATATCTCACGCCGTATCAGGTTGATGAACTGGCGTTGCGCGGGAAAACTGTTGCGGTGATCGACGTGCTCCGGGCGAGCACGACGGTGATCGCTGCGCTGAGCAACGGCGCACGGGAAGTGATTCCCACGCCCACGGTGGAAGCAGCTGCAAAAATCGCGGGTCATCTGGCGGGTGATGTAACAATCCGCGGCGGAGAACGAAACGGCAAAATCATCGAAGGCTTCTCTCTCGGAAATTCTCCGCTGGAATATTCGGGTGAGCGGGTGCGCGACAAGTCGATTGTTTACAGCACAACCAACGGGTCCTCACTCATTCTGAGGGCGAAATATGCATTGCACACGCTGGTGTGCGGCTTTGTCAATATCAACGCCGTGGCCGCATTTGTGAAAGCTAATGCATCCGAAGTGGAGATCCTCTGTGCCGGCAACGCCGGCGGGTTTGCGCTGGAGGATGCCGTGTGTGCGGGGATGCTTGTGCACTTGCTGAACGAGGGAGAGGACGAGCCGCTTCCCATGAGCGATGCAACCCTGGCTGCTCACTCCCTGTACCGCGGGTACTACA
>DAINBR010000088.1:0-10802 GCA_036732865.1 Bacteroidota bacterium
GTCTCCGTGGTTTGCCGACTTGGCGAGAGAATCGCGCGGCATGCTTGAGTCGAACAGCAGATGTCCGTCGCTTGCGATAATGCTCAGGCGTACGCGGAGGGCATGCGCAACGCCGCGGAGTGTTGCATCGTTCGTGCCGGACGGATCGACGGTCAAGTTTCCGTTCTCGATCAGCCTGGCAAAGAGATCTGTGTCGTCGGAGAGCGCGCGTGCGTTGGCTTCATCAAGATAGTTGGTAACCTGCCAGGAGGAGAGGGCGCTAACGAGCACCACACCCGCAAGGAGGAGGAGAGTATACACAGACGCTATCCGTATGCGGAGTTTCATGGAGTGCCGGCCTGCAGGAATTGCCGTATCCGGGGTCCTGAATTCAGCCTTGTGGTTTTTGGAACCTGTACCCAACCCCCTTGACCGTCTCGATCATGGACGCATCTTTGCCCAGCTTCTCGCGAATCTTGCGGATGTGCACATCCACCGTGCGATCGATGACCACAACGTCAGTCCCCCAGATGGTGTTGAGCAATGACTCGCGTGTGAAGACCCGCCCGGCGTGGCCGGCGAGCAGAGTCAGAATCTCGAATTCCTTCTTCGGAAAGGCCAACTCTTTCTTCCCGAGTCTCACCGTGTAGGTAGAACGGTTGATTTCCAGATGGCCGACCGTGATGGTCTCCTCTTGAGCGGCGTCATCCCGGGCTGACTGCGCGGTTCGCCGGAGGACGGACTTCACGCGTGCCACCAGCGTCCTGGGGCTTATCGGTTTCTGGACGTAGTCGTCGGCGCCGAGCTCCAACCCGACCACTTCGTCAACTTCGTTTGAGCTGGCCGTGAGAAAGACCACGGGGATCATTGCACTAGCGGGCTGTGCCTTCAGGCGCCGACAGGTCTCAAACCCGTCCATGACAGGCATCATGATGTCGAGTATGACTAGATCGGGAGCCGGAGAGATTTTGCCGAGAGCTTCCTTCCCGTTCCTTGCGCCGAGAACTTCGAACCCTTCTTTGGAGAGGTTATAGCGGATGAGTTCGACGATATCCCCTTCGTCATCGACGACCAGGATGCGCTTTTTTTCCGGAGCCATGCGACCCTCAGGAAAGCGTCACTTCTTTCCCGCGTTTTGCCGAACGGTACACCGCATCGACCACCTTCATGCGCTGCAGCGCCTCTTCGCCGGTGGAGATCACCGGATGGATGTTCCGGACAGCGCCGAAAAAATGCCGCAATTCGTTTTCATAAGAGCGTTTGAAGAGGGCCGGCGTCGGTTCCAGCTTGGCGGGGGCAAGGTTTACGAGGTTCCCGTGGAGCTGTTTGTAAATCTTCAGCGGGTTCAGGCTCGCGCTGCCATCGCTGCCATGGACGTAGCAGTAGGATGTATCCTGTTCAAGGCACATCGACCAGCTCACCTCGATGCTCACCGTCGCGCCGTGCTTCAGCGTCAGCAGGACGATTGAGGTGTCTTCCACGTTCTTGGTTCTCTGGTGGTAGTTCGACGCCTTTACGAGCTTGACTTCGTCATAGCTCATCATCCAGAGTGCCAGATCCAGCATGATGATGCCCTGGTCGATGAACACTCCACCGCCCGACTTTTCCTTCTGGGTGATCCACGCAGTGTCAAATGTCCGTTTACGCAGCCAGCCCGTCCGTGTATAGTGCACTTTGCCGAGTTCCTTGCCGTCGATGAGGCTTTTGAGGATCATCGTATCGGGGCGGAACCGGTGGTTCATCCCTACCATGAGCTTGCGCTTGTTTTCCTTCGCGGCGACGGCCATCGCCTCGGCTTCTGCGTACTTTCGTGCAATGGGCTTTTCGACAAGCACGTCCTTGCCCGCGCGGAGAACAGTGAGCGTGACATCCCGGTGGGCGTCGGTGGAAGTACAGACGATGACCGCGTCGATCGCTTCCTGGGCGAGCATCTCGTCCAGATCGGTGTACTGCCCCACGATGCCGTATTTTTCCCCGACCAGCTGAAGCCGTGCCTTGTCACGGTCGCACAGGGCAACGACGTGAGCTTCAGGCATTTTCTTGAGGAGTGGCAGATGGATGACCTGCGCCACCCATCCTGCGCCAACGACAGCCGTCTTCACGCGTTCCATGGTTCAGGAGGATTATGTGGTGGATAACGGAATAGTTGTCTTGACGAAGCTGACGACCCCGTCGACATCCAGCCCGAGTTCGGCCGCCAGTTCGCCGGGTGAGCCATGGTCGACGAAGCGGTCGGGGAGGCCGTGCATATACACCTCTGGCCCCGGAGCATGTCGTGACGCGAAATACTCTGCCACAGCGCTGCCGAAGCCGCCAATGACCGAGTTGTTTTCGAGCGTGATCACGTGTGCGAAGCGATGTGCGATGTCTTCGAGCAATTCCCCGTCGAGGGGTTTGATGAACCGCATGTTGACGACCTCACAATGAATGCCCTCACGTTCGAGCAGGGCCGCGGCCTGAAGCGCCGGCTGCACCATGTCGCCCACAGCGAGGAGGGCGGCATCTGTTCCACTGCGGAGTGTCTCGGCCTTCCCGAGCGGGAGGGCGTCGAAATTCTGTTTCAGCGGTACGCCAACGCCGTTGCCGCGGGGATAGCGTACCGCAATGGGGCCGTCCTGATACAAGACCGCGGTATAGAGCATATCGCGGAGCTCGTTCTCGTCCTTGGGGGCCATCACCACCATCCCGGGGATCAGACGGAGGTAGCTGAGATCAAACGCGCCGTGATGGGTGGGGCCATCTGCTCCAACAATGCCGCCGCGATCGATGGCGAACACCACATGAAGGTGTTGCAGAGCGACGTCGTGGATGATCTGGTCGAATGCCCGCTGCAGGAACGTGGAATAGATCGCGACAATGGGGATACAGTGTTCGGTGGCCAGGCCGGCGGCAAACGTCACGCCATGTTGTTCGGCAATGCCCACATCGTAGAAACGGTGAGGCAGTTCTTTCTGGAGTTGGTCCAGACCGGTGCCGTCAGGCATCGCGGCCGTGATGCCGACCACGTTCGGCATCATCCGCGCAAGTTCCACGACCGCGGCACCGAATACCTTCGTGTAGGCCGGAGGGCCGCCCGACTTCTTCGCCGCATGTCCGGTGACTTTGTCAAAAGGTGTAACACCGTGCAAACGCTGCGCATCCTCCTCCGCGGGTTTGTAGCCCTTCCCCTTTTGCGTGATGGCATGAACGAGGATCGGGCCGTTGTAGTTCTTCACCTCCTGAAAGATGCGAACCAACTGCGTCAGGTTATGCCCGTTGATCGGCCCGAAGTAGCGGAAGCCGAGGGCTTCGAACAACATTCCCGGCGTTACGATCACTTTCAAGCCGCCTTCAACCCGGGCGGCCGCCCGGCGGATCCGGTCTCCCCACTGATCGAGTTTGCCAGTCAGCTCATACACGTTCCGCTTGACCCTATTGTATTGAGGACTGGCAATAAGCTCGGTGAAGTAGTTGGAGATCGCCCAGACATTGGGAGCGATGGACATGTTGTTATCGTTGAGAACGACGATGAGATTCTTCTTCAGGAGACCGGCGTTGTTCATGCCCTCATAGACCATCCCGCCGGTCATGGATCCGTCGCCAATCACCGCGATCACGTCGTACTTGGCCCCGGTAAGGTCGCGCGCGGCGACCATGCCGAGTGCTGCGGAAATGGAGGTGCTTGCGTGGCCCGCGCCGAATGCATCGTAGACGCTCTCGCTGCGCTTGAGGAATCCGCTCAGGCCGTGGTATTGCCGGATCGTGTTGAACCGGTCCTTGCGGCCCGTGAGTATCTTGTGGGGATAGGCCTGGTGACCGACATCCCAGATCAGCTTGTCCTGTGGCGTATGAAACACATAGTGCAGCGCGATGGCGAGTTCGACGGCGCCAAGCCCTGCGCCGAGATGCCCCCCCGTGCTTGCTACGACTTCAATCAGGAATTGCCGGACATCGTTGGCAAGCCCTTTCAATTCCTGCACAGACATGCTCCGCATATCGGCGGGAACCTTAACACGATCAAGATACTGATAGCGGGTGTCCGTGCTCATTCCTTTTCTTCTTCATCAAGTTCTTCAAATGCCCCATCGGCATTTTTGCTCAGACGCTTCAAGATGAGCTCCGCCTGGGACAGCCGTTCGCTGCAGGCCTTGGACAGCTGAAGGCCTTCCTCGTACAGGCGCAGGGATTCCTCGAGCGGAACGTCGCCGCGCTCAAGGCGGCCGACGATATCCTCCAGGCGCTTCAGCGACTCCTCGAACGTCGGAAGGTTTTGCTCACGCTTTTTCGGTGCCATGGAGATCACAGTATCTTTGATGAAACGTCACCGTCATGGAAAGAAATCGTCACGTCATCCTGCGCACGCAGATGAGATGCCGTGCTGATGATCCTGCCGTCCTTCCGGACCATGGTGTATCCCCTTTTCAGCGTCATCCCGGGGTCGAGCGCAGCAAGGCGTTGTCCGGCACCCTTCATCTGCGATGCTGCAAGCGCGAACCGATGCGCGGCGAACGCTCCCATCGAACGCGTCAGCTCATCGATGTGCTGACTGTGGCTATGGAGGAGGTCAACGGGCCTGTTGAAGGCATGACTTTTGAGTAGATAGCCGATGTGTTCTCTGTGCTGTGCGACCCTGGAAACGAGTGATTCGTGCATAGTATAGGCAAAATCGCGCAGAATCTCAAGAACCGCGGCGCGGTCCTTCACGACAATTTCCGCCGCCGCGCTGGGAGTCGGCGCGCGCAGATCGGCCACGAAATCCGCGATGGTGAAATCCACCTCGTGGCCCACCGCGCTTACCACGGGGATCCGTGAGGAGAAGATCGAACGGGCAACCACTTCTTCATTGAACGCCCAGAGATCTTCCAATGAACCGCCCCCCCGGGCGACGATGATGACATCCACCGTGCCGCAGGCATTCAGGTCGCGCACCGCCCGGGCGATCTCCTCCGCTGCTCCCGCACCCTGAACACGCACGGGAACCAGCACAAGGGTCAGCGCGGGGAAACGCCGCCTGAAGACGTGCACCATATCGTGCAGTACGGCACCGGTCCGGGATGTCACGATACCGATCCGTTCGGGGTACTCCGGGAGGGGTTTCTTGCGGTCACGCTGGAACAGCCCTTCGGCGGCGAGTTTCTCCTTCAGCCGTTCGAATGCCATCTGCAGCTCCCCGGCCCCGAGGGGACTGATGGATGCCACATCAATCTGGTACGTCCCACGGACCTCATACACTGTGATGCGGCCCGAAACGATGACTTTCATGCCGTCGCGCGGCATCACGGCGACGTGCTGCACACGGCTGCGCCAGAGGACGGCGGAAAGCTGCGAATTCTCATCCTTGAGGGTGAAGTAAACGTGCCCTGAGGAGTGCTGTTTGAGGTTGGAGATTTCGCCGACGACGACTACGGAAGTGAAGCCGGCTTCGAGAACCTGCTTGATGCGGCGTGTCAGCTCGGTGACAGTGTAGTGCCGGGGTGTGTCTGCATTCATCGGCATGTCATTGTTGTGTGGGTCCCTCCCGCCAAAGCAATTGAAGATAGCGAATTTTCCACTCGTAACCACCGTTGAAAGGAAGAAAAAAAGTCCTATATTGAGAAATTATGAAACTTGACGTACTGGTCATAGGTGCGCATCCCGATGACGTGGAGCTTTCCTGCGGGGGCACCGTTGCAAAACTGGTCCGCCAGGGTCATAGTGTCGGCCTCGTGGACCTCACCGAGGGGGAGATGGGCACGCGTGGTTCCCGCGAGATTCGCGCGGCAGAAGCGGCGGAAGCCGGACGTATTCTGGGGATAGCCAGCCGTGATACGCTGCGGATTCCCGACGCCGGCATCGAAAACACTCGCGAGAATATCCTCGCGCTCGTACGCCTCATACGCCAACATCGGCCCGACGTGCTGCTCATCCCTCACTCCGTCGACCGGCACCCGGACCACGAGCATGCACACATCCTTGCCAGGGAAGCGTGGTTTTATGCCGGACTCCGGAAAATTGAAACGGAATTCGGAGGCAAACCTCAGGAGGCACACCGTCCCCGCTCCTATTACCACTTCATGCAATGGTTTGAGTTCCCACCATCATTCATCGTCGACATCTCCGAAACGTTCGATGTGCGCATCGAGGCTATGCGAGCGTTCCGATCACAGTTCTACGATCCCTCCAGCACCGAACCGGGAACGATTCTCAGCACTCCGGAGTTCCTGGAGTTGATCAGAACAAGAGCGGAGTATTACGGCGACAAGATCGGCGTGAAGTACGGCGAGGCCTTTTTCTCACCGGCGCAGATTCCCGTTCCCGACCTGTTCACTCTGCACCGATAACATGCATCTCATCCATCCTGTTCTGGTACATTTTCCCATCGCGTTACTGGTGCTCTGCCTCGTCTTTGAGCTGGCGGCATGGTTCACCCGGAAGTCTGACCTCTCCGTGGTCGGCTGGTGGATGCAGGTTCTTGGCACCGTGGGGGTTATCCTGGCGACACTCAGCGGCGTGGTCGCGGAGGCTTCAGTGGGAGTTGCGCTATTGCGGGCAGCGGACACGTTTGCGTTGCATGAACAGCTCGCCTTCGTGACCTGCGTCGTTTTCGCGGCGTTGCTGTTCTTCCGGTTGTCGTCGCGTCGGGCGCTTCCGCCGGGATGGCCACGTCTCTATCTCGCCGCTCTCACCGGAGGGGTCCTCCTCCTTTTGCTCACCGGCTGGTTCGGCGGTGAACTGGTCTTCTCGTACGGCATCGGTGTTTCCTCTCCCTCTCCCTGATCCTCCGGTCCGGTTTGCATCAGCGCTCCTTCAGGTGCACGCCGGATAATCGTCAACAGGAACCCCAGCAGCAGAATGATGACACCCGACCAGACGAGATTGATGAGCGGCTTGATGCTGGCCTCCACCACAAGCACATCCACCTTTGCCTCTCCGGTCGACCCGTCTCTCGTCTGCATAGCCGGCTGCCCTGTCGCGTTCGCCTGATCAAGAGACATAGGGGCGATATACAGATCGCGCAAGATGAGATTGGCGATGTCCGGATGGCGCATCACCCCGTCGTTATATTTGCTGAAGAACATCACCGGTTTGAGCACGACGGCCGAGTTTTCCCGCTCGACGCGGACATCGAAGGCATACCGTTCTTTTTCGAATTCATGGTACCCCTGATATGTCATCCTGAAGCCCAGGGCCTCCACGCTCTTCCCGAGGGGCAGTGCAACGGTCTGCTCTCTGTCATACTCTGACGACACGACAAAGCCGAGAAGCATCACGCCGATGCCAATGTGTGCAATCGCTCCTCCCGCCAGCCGCAGGTTGGTTTTTGCGATTCTCCACCCGACCTGGACATTCGCGACGAGTCCAAACATGGCGGCGCCGAGGAGAACAAGGGTGAGCGGTTCCATTGCACCGAGAGCAATGGCAACTGCTATTGTCAGCAGGCCGCCAACCCCCGGCGGCACGAGGGCCTCCAGCAGAGACCGTTTGTTGGATTTTGTCCACCAGAGAAGCTGTCCGATGCCCGTAAGCAAACCGATGGCGACACCCAGCGGCATGACCGTTTGCACATAGTAGGAGATGTCCACCGCGCTCTTATTGCCGAAGAAAATACCGGTGATCAACGGCGACGATGTGCCGATAATCACCAGGACCGCGATGATTACCAGGGTCGCCGCGCCGAGGAACAATGCAAATTCGCGCGACAGGTAGTGGTGCCGCGCCGGACGCCGCGGGAATTCCTTCCAACGGCGGGCGAAGAGAAACGCCGGCAACCCGGTAGCAAGGATCAGCACGCCCACGAGCAGGCCGTACACCCACATCCCGGGGTCAACGAACGAGTGCACCGATGTATCTCCGAGCACGCCGCTTCTCGTCAGGAATGTTGAATAGACGACGAGGATAAAGCAGAGAATGCCCAGGGCGAGGTTGGTGCGGACGAATGCGCCGCGTTTGCGCTGTGAAAGGGTCGTATGGATCGCCGCGACACCCACGAGCCATGGGACCAGGGAAGAATTCTCGACAGGATCCCAACCCCAGTAGCCGCCCCATCCGAGCGTTTCGTAAGCCCAAACGCCGCCCATCATGATGCCGGTTCCGAGCACGAACGTTCCGAACACGAGCCACGGTGTTGCCGCCTTGAACCAGGAGTCGTAGTCACGTTTCAGCATTGCGGCGATCGCATACGCATACGGCACGCCCATGGCCGCAAAGCCGCTGAAGAGCACCTGTGGATGAATAACCATCCAGTAGTTCTGCAGCAGAGGGTTCAAGCCCCTGCCATCCGCCGGCAGGAAACCCGCCCTGACATCTCCCGGGTATGCTTCCCAAACGTAGAGAAACGGATTCTTGACGAGCAGCATGAGGAGGAGCACGAGTTCAATGCCGCCGAAGATGCTCATGACCTGGGCTTCGTAACCGTGGCGGGCGGCATGTCTGAGGAGGATCAGGCCTATGACGGCGGTATAGAGAGCCCAGAGCAGAAAGCTCCCTTCCTGGCCGGCATAGAATGTCGAAACCAGAAGTGGTGTGGGGAGATCGCGGGAGCTGTAGCTCCAGACGTAGGTGTACTGAAACTGATGCGTGAGGATGAGGTACAGGAGTGTTGCTGCAGTCAGGATCACTGCGGCGAGTGTGGTGATGTAGCCAAGCCGGCCGACAGAGAGCGAAAGCGGTGTGCCCCGCAGGTGGTGGCGCACATACGCGAGGACACTGACACCGCAGGCAATGAACGCCAGCTTGACCAGCAAGCCGCCAATCATAGGCACTCCTGTAATGGAAAGAACAGCACTTCAGGTCGACGAGGGGATTGCGTCGATCGCTCGCAATCACAGCCCCTTACCGCTACGACTGTGGTTTCATCACTTCGGTACCCGTCGCCTCATATTTGGACGGGCACTTGGTGAGCAGCTCATTCGCGTGGAAGTAGCCCTCCTTGGTGAACCTCCCCTTGGCAACCACGCTTGTCGCGAGTTCAAAATTGTTGGGCGCGGCGCCTTCGAGAATCACCTGGCACTCCTTCCCGTTATCATCCACGAGATAGAACGAAAACTGGCCCGTGGTCGGATTGAATGCGGTTGCGCGTTCCCTGTTCCAGGTTCCTTTCAGCTGCACCTTCTTGCCTTTCGCCATGGCTCCGGCGATATCCGTGTACTCCACGTTTGTGTCAAGGAACGAATAGGCCCCGAAGATGATAAAGACCAGTATGATGATTGCGCCGACGATTGTTTTTGTGTTCATGTCCGGATTTCTCCCTTCACTTCCCTTCTTGGTGCAAATCGCGTTCCAGTTTCTTCAATCGTCCATCGAGCCGGAACAGATACAAATAGACGCCGAGCCAGATGCCGACCGCAATGATCAGCACGATATAGAGTTGGTTCTGGGCTAGAAACTCCACTTCTATCCTTTCGACTGGAGGTGATACTCGAGCCGCGCCGTCCTCACACGCAACGACAACAGCCATATAAAGAGGAGTGTAAACGAGATGAGGGACGAGAAGAAAACCACGCGCATGTTCGGCGACATCTTGAATTCGATCACCGGTCCGGCGCCATCGGGATCTCCCGCTGCGCCGGGGTGGAGACCGGTCATGATCCTGGGCATGATGAAGATGAAGAACGGGACGGTGACGGCCGCGAGAATTGAATAGACGGATGAGAGCGTGGCTCGCTTTTCCTCGACTTCCACTGCCGAGCGAAGCGAGAAGTAGGCGCCGTAAATCAGCAGGAGGACAAAGATCGACGTTTCCCGGGGATCCCAGTTCCAGAACGAGCCCCAGTTGAATTTCGCCCACACGGCCCCGGTCACCGTTGCGAGCACGCAGAAGAGCAATCCGAGTCCCGCTGCCGACGCGGAGGTCAAATCATCCTCAGGGTCCTTCCGGCGCAGGTAGCGGATACCGAACACCATGCTGGTAAGAAACGCCACGACGCTAAGCCAGGCTGTAGGCACGTGGAAGAAAATTATCCGGGCTTTTTCTTCGAGGCCCGGAATAGAGGGGAATTCGTACCAGTGCTGTGGCTGCTGCACAATTGGCAGTCCAAGCGCGGCGACAATGACAAGGGTCAGCAGGATACCCAGCAATACCCGCAGGATCATGCGGTCAGTCTTTCCAAATATAGTCAAAAAGCATCGTGGATACGGTGATAACGACCACAATATACGAAATCAGGACCTGAAATTCACCGGCTGCTTCGCTGAAGGGAGCACCATCGGCGGCGAGCCTCGTGGCGTTGATAACGGTCATCAACAGTGGCAGCAGAATAGGAAACGACAAAACGGGGTACAACGTTCCCTTTGTATTTGCACGCGCAATGATGGCAGCAATGATCGTTGACGCGGCAGCCAGGCCGATACTCCCAAGAGCGATGGTCACCAGAAAGATGCTCAGCGTTCGGACGACGAATCCATTGATGAAGAGCGCATAGAGCACCACCGTAAGAAGGGTCAGGCCGGCACCGAGTGCCAGATTGAACAGCAACTTTCCGGCGAAGACCGCGCCGGAGGGCGTCATCAATTGCAGGGTCATGCCAGTGCCCCGCTCTTCCTCCATGACAAATGTTCTGGAGAGCCCGGACATCGCCGCGAAAAAGATCACCACCCAGAGCATACCGGCGAGCACCTCAGGAGAGGCACCTTCCCCTCCCAGCGAGAAGAGGATGATCGAGATGGTGGTCACCACGAACATCACAAGCGCGCTCATCGCGTAGCGCGTGCGCAACTCCGAGCGCCAGTCCTTGAGGAACACAGCGAGCGCGGCACGGATCCAGCGGGCGGCCACCGATTCACGAGCGCTCATTGAGATTCACCTTTTGCTCATGAGCATCGATATCTGCGGGATCGTTTGTAGCGACAACCAGGATGCCGCGTGA
>DAINBR010000089.1:0-10708 GCA_036732865.1 Bacteroidota bacterium
GTCGTCCCCGGTCCAAACGACAATGTGACCATCGTCGACGGTGATACGGTGACGTTCAACGCCAAAGATGCCGTCGTGAACAACCTCACGGTCGGGCAGGGGGTGTCGGGAGTGTTTTTGTTCTCGAAGGTGGATACAACGACCCTCACGGTCATGGGAAATCTCGAGATAAAGACCGGTGCCATTTTCAAAGTCCAAAGCCGCTCGGTCACCGGTTCCCTCGTGCACAAGGTATACCTGCACGGGAACCTCACGAATGCAGGGTCCAACTTTGATATGCGGCAGGGTTCCTCGGGCAGCACGCTCGGTGTGGTAAATTTCCTGGCTGTCGGTTCGGGGAATTCCGTCATCACCATGGGGCCCTACACGACCACAAACAACGAGTTCAACGGTCTTACGATCAACAAGTCCGGAACTGGCCGTGTCATCCTGGGATCCGATTTGGTGATGGCTGGCGGGAGCAGCTCGGAGCCGCCGGGCAACCCCGACCTGGTGTTTCAGCGGGGCCTCGTGGAGACCGGCCCGAACGCGTTGGTCCAGCTGTACACCAACCAGGCCATTGTGGTTGGTGGCTCCGACACGAGCTACGTTCTTGGCGCCATGGGACGTGGTATGACCAATAGCAGCTCCGCTGATCGCTGGTTCCAGGTTGGCGATGCCAGAGGGTATCGACCCGCCAGGGTCCGGTGCACAACGTCTGGAATAGCGACGGGGCATTATGCGCGGGTCGAAGCAATTCACGGGAATGCCAACCCGGGGAGTAGTGCGTTCGCCGGGACTATCGATAAAGTCTCGGAGGTTCGGTATTTCAAGATTTCCTATCATAAGGGCGCTTCCGGAGCAACGTCCATGACGTTCGATAAGTTTTCGATGTCCTATGGCTTGGATGATGGCGTGGCGGCAGGCAACACAAACCTGCGTGTCGCAATCGCAGACAGCAACAGGGCTACATGGACTGGTGACGGCCCGACCGCCACACCGTACCTCACTGCTCTTGATAGCCTCCCGCGGCTCATTGAGTCAGACGCGGTGACGACTCAGACTT
Organism: Bacteroidota bacterium; assembly: GCA_036732865.1. GTDB lineage: Bacteria > Bacteroidota > Ignavibacteria > UBA10030 > UBA6906 > Fen-1255. The sequence goes on from DAINBR010000089.1 coordinate 1,046, forward strand.
TGCAGAGCGGCCAGTTCATGTATATGGCTCTCGCGCGCCAGACAGGTTCCAGCGAAAACTCGCTGAAGGATCCTTCGGTGGCCGTAGAACATGTGAACGAACTTCCGGTGGCATTTGCCGTGAAGCAAAACTACCCGAATCCGTTCAACCCCTCCACCACGATTGAATACTCGCTGCCTGCTGAACAGAGGGTGTCGTTGCGTGTATTCAATACGCTGGGACAGGAAGTGGCCTCACTCGTCAACGAACCTCAGGCTGCAGGCACATACCGCGTGACGTTTGACGCGCGCGCGCTCTCCTCGGGCATGTACGTCTACCAGGTGCGGGCGGGTGCGCTGACTCAGACCCGGCAGATGTTGTTGCTAAAGTAATTACATTCAAAGCGGTCATTCACTTTCGGAACACGGCGACGCCACTCTGCACTCTGAGAGCGGCGTCTCCGCGTCATCATATTCGCAAAAGGGTGCACTTGATGAGAGCTCTGTGCCGTTTCTGGGTCCCGCTCCTCTGCATCGCCGCCGTTGGGTCGACCTGCGCGGCGAAGGATTTCTCCGTCTCCTCTCCCGCGGAAATTTCCGCCGCCATGCTTTCCGCCCGGGCAGGGGACACGCTGACCATGTCGGCGGGAATCTGGAACAATGTCCGCATCCTGTTCCAGGGAAACGGATCAGACGGCAATCCGATCCTGTTGCGTGCTCCGTGGGCCAATAGTGTGACCATCACCGGTGCGTCCAATCTCCAGATTGCGGGCAGTTATCTTGTCGTTGACGGTCTGACATTCACCCAGGGCTATTGCCCGTCAGGGGGCGTAGTCGACTTCCGGGGCGGATCGCCTACCGTCGAAAGCCATCACTGCCGCCTGACGAATACCTCGATTCTCGACTTCAACCCGGACAACACAGCGACGGAATACAAATGGGTTTCGCTGTACGGGCATGACAACCGTGTGGATCACTGTCTGTTGAGAGGTAAGAACAATGCGGGGGCTACACTCGTTGTGTGGCTCTCCGCAATCCCGAACTACCATCGTATCGACCAAAACTATTTCGGGCGGAGGCCTGATCTGGGAGTCAACGGCGGAGAGACTATCCGCATCGGCACGTCCGACTGGTCGATGTACGATTCTTTCGCCATCGTGGAACAGAACCTGTTTGAAGAGTGCAACGGCGAAATCGAGATCATCTCCAACAAGTCGTGCGGCAACATCTATCGCAACAACACATTCCGCAAGTGCCAGGGGACATTGACGCTGCGGCACGGCAATCGCTGCCGGGTCGAAGGTAATTTCTTCTTCGGTAATGGTATTTCCAGTACCGGCGGCATCCGCGTCATCGGCGAAGACCACACGATCGTCAACAACTATGTGGGCGGCACAAAAGGAACCTCCCTCCGGGCAGCAATCTCCGTGATGGATGGGATCCAGGATTCTCCCCTGAACGGATACTATCAGGTGAAACGCGCTACCATTGCATTCAATACATTGGTGGACAATACGTCAAGCCTCGATATCGGTGCAGGGAAGGACTCGGACAATGTCCTCCCTCCCGTCGATTGCGTCCTGGCAAATAATCTGATCGTCAGTTCTGCCGGACCGCTCGTGCGATACACCGATGTGCCCGTCAACATCACCTGGGAAGGCAACATTGCATTCGGTGCGGCACTCGGTCTTCCCAGCATGCCGGGAATCACCGTGACGAACCCCAACATCGGCGCTGCGGCACCCGACGGCATGCGCCGCCCCCTGGCCGGCAGCCCGGTCATCGACGCCGCCACAGGATCATACCCCTGGGTCGCAGCGGATATCGACGGGCAGAAGCGCGATACCCTGCGTGATGTCGGCGCCGACGAAGCGAGCACAGAGCCGGTTCAGTTCGTACCCTTGACCGGCGCTGACGTCGGCCCGCAAACCGGCACGACTGGAATCCACGGAGAATTGCGCACAACCACACCCGGCCAACGACCCCTCTTAACGGCATATCCGAATCCGTTCAACCCGGGGACGTGCATAGAATACTGGGTCCCGGGGAACACGGAGCAGGGGTCTCCGGACTGGGGTCCCGGATCGAGTTGGGTCAAGCTCAGCGTGTACGACCTCCTCGGCCGGGAGGTAGAGACACTGGTGAACGAGGAAAAATCGGCCGGCTCCTACGCTGTCTTCTTCGATGGTTCAAGACTGTCAAGCGGGATGTATCTCTCGCGGCTCGCCACCGATGGGAGCGTGACGATCAGGAAAATTCTTCGCGTCAGATAGCGGGAGGAAAAGGTGTGGTGTCGTCCACACGCAACGATTTCTGGAAATCCATGAGGTGAACATGCGGCACACGCTGAAGTTGTGGTTTGGCATATGCGTCGCCCTGATGCAATGCAGCGCGAGCGGCGCTCCCGCACTCCGGGTAACCGTGACGAACCCGTCGGCATACGAACGCCGGTCGGAAACCATCGAGCTCTCATGGCAACAGCTGGTAGCGCAGCTGCCTCGGCTCACGACATCAAACGTTGCGGTCTTTCATCAGAAGGAACAGCTGCCCAGCCAGCTTCTGGACAATGACGGCAACGGAGTTCCCGATGTGCTTCTGTTCCAGGTAAATCTGCGGCCGCACACGCGAAGGGTCTTACACATCCGGCCGGTCACGAAACGAAAGGATTTTCCTTCGCTCGTCGATGCCCGCTTTGTGCTCCCGAGGGAAGATGTCGCGTGGGAAAGCGACAGAATCGCGTTCAGGATATACGGCCCGGCGCTCGCAGCAGACGTCAACAACGGCGTTGACGTTTGGGTAAAGCGGGTGCGTTCGCTCATCGTGGACAAGTGGTACAGGGCCGCCGCAGAGAGTAAGAAAGATACCTACCATGAAGACCGGGGCGAAGGTGCTGATTTTTTCAGCGTGGGCAAGACACTGGGCGCCGGCGGCTCCACGCTTGCCCGGGGCCGGACACTGTATCAACCCGGTGTCTTTACGAGCCAGCAGGTTCTGGCCACCGGACCCGTGCGTGCGATGTTTACGGTCGCCTATGAGAAGGGGACAATCAACGGCGTTCCGTACAAGGAAGTGAAAACATATTCCATCGATGCCGGTCACAATCTGAACCGTATCAGGGCAGTCTTCACTGGTATCGGGAATGACGACTCCTTGCGGTTCGTTGCCGGTCTGGTGAAAAGGACCAATACTTCGGTGTCACACGATAGCGCGGCGTGCTGGCTTGCACTCTGGGGCGCGGTGAACGACGATCCCGTCAACGGGGAGCTTGGGACCGGCATCGTGTTTCCCGGCGAAGGTTTCCTTGGCATGACGGAAGAGAAGGATCAGTACCTGCTTTTCGCAAAGTTGCGTGAAGGCTCACCCGTCATGTATCTTGCGGGGGCGGGTTGGACCCGCAGCGGGGACTTCAAGTCGACCGAAGATTGGAAAAAGCTGCTCACGCACTGGTCGCTCCGCATGCGCGAGCCGGTGAAAGTGCAGACCGCGATTTCGCGGTAACAAGCTCGTCTCTGAAAACAATATCCGATCATACAGGAGGAATACATATCATGAATGTGCGTTCGTCAACAGATCCCCGCGGTTTCCGCAGCATGACCACGACGCAGCTGCGCGAAGCTTTCCTCATTACATCCCTGTTCACGCCGGACGATGTGCCGATGGTGTACTCCGATATCGACCGTTCCATCACCGGCTCAGCCGTGCCCGTAGCCGGGACTCTTGAACTCAAAGCAAGCAAGAAGGAGATGGCGGCTGATTCCTTCGCCGAGCGGCGTGAAATCGGCATTATCAATATCGGTCAGAAGGGGACAATCACGGTCGACGGAAACGATATCGCCATGGTCCATCGCGACGGACTCTATGTCGGACGCGGTGCCAAAGAGGTGGTATTCAAGAGCAACGACCCCACCCATCCGGCGCGCTATTACTTCGTGAGCTATCCAGCCCATGCGGTGTATCCGACCACCCATGTGCGCTTCAGCGAGACGGAACACGGACCCCTTGGCTCACAGGCGGATGCCAACCGCAGAACCATCTACAAGTATTTCCATCCGCGGGGTGTAAAGAGCTGCCAGCTGGTGATGGGACTCACGGAGCTCGAGGAGGGAAGCGTCTGGAATACTATGCCACCCCACACCCATCAGCGCCGATCGGAAGTCTATATGTACTTCAATATTCCGCCCACGGCCGCCGTCTTTCACATGATGGGTGAGCCCAACGAGACCCGGCACATGGTGATGCGGAATGAACAGGCGATTCTGAATCCCAGTTGGTCCATCCATGCCGGTGTCGGCACCTGCGCCTACACCTTCATCTGGGCCATGGGCGGCGAAAACCAGGTGTTTGAAGACATGGACGGTGTCAAAGTGGAGCAGCTGGGCTGATCACACGGTGAAACCTCGAGCCTGGTGCGAGAGTCCCAGTGCCGAATACCCGATGCTCTTATTCCGGAGAAAACGATGGGCCTAACGCTCAAATCCGAACAGAATACCCACTTCGACCTGCTTGCACTCGGCGAGTGCATGATTCGCCTTAGTCCGCCGGGGCATCAACGCATCGAGCTGTCGCCCGTGCTGGAAATCTATGCGGGAGGAGGCGAGTACAATGTCGCGTATGCGCTGTCGCGGTACGGCATGAGAACCGGTTGGATTTCGCGCCTCGTGGATAATCCGCTGGGCCAGTTCATCAAGAATCACGCACGCACAAGCGGCATGGATGTCAGCGAAGTTGTCTGGGTGCCGTACGACGGTGTGGGCCGCGCAGACCGAATTGGCTTGAATTTTACCGAAGTAGGTGTCGGTGTGCGCGCAAGCGTGACCATGTACGATCGCGGTCACACCGCTGTCGCGCATATGAAACCCGGCGACGTCGACTGGCACCGCATCTTCCGCACTCGCGGTGTGCGCTGGTTCCATACAGGCGGCATATTCACCGCGCTGAGCGATACCTGTGCGGACGTCGCCCTGGAATCCATGAAGGCGGCCCATGATGCCGGGACGATCGTAAGCTACGACCTGAATTTCCGCAGCAAGCTCTGGACCAGCACGAAAGCCATCGAAGTCACGAAGCGACTGGTTCCCTACATTGATGTGCTCATCGGCAACGAAGAAGACTTCCAGAAGGTCCTCGGCTTCAATGTGGAAGGGACGGATGAGCATCTGAAGAAGCTTCCCATCGAGGGCTACAAGAAGATGGTGGAGCGTGTGGTCGATGCATACCCGCATGTGCGGGCCGTGGGAACCACACTGCGTGAGGTCGTGAGCGGACTGGTGAACAACTGGTCGGCAATCATGTATTTCGACGGGCAGTTCTACCAGTCCCGCCGCTATGAGCACCTGGAGATCGAAGACCGCGTCGGCGGTGGCGACGGGTTCTGCAGCGGGTTCGTCTACGGGCTCCTTCATGGCATGACACCACAGGAATGCGTGGAAATGGGTGCGGCGCACGGTGCACTGCTCCAAAGCACCCGGGGCGACACGAGCATGGTGACGATGGAGGAGATCAAGCATGTGATGGGGGGAGGAAGTGCGAGAATTAAGAGGTAGGGTGTTTTGCTTCTCGACGCGTTTCTGGCTATCATAACAAACTGCCAGAATCACCATCTGCCGGAGTCTACCCTTTGGGTGAGCGTACCGAACACCAGGAAATGAACGAGCTGATGCTGCGCCGCAGGGAAGAACTGGATGAGCTCAGGCGCCGCGGAATCAACGCGTATCCCTATTTCTTTGAGCGCTCGGCGCTCTCCGCCGACGTGATCGCGGAGTACCGCGAGGATCAACCCGCCCGCACCGTCGCCGTCGCAGGGCGTATCCTTTCCCTACGGAGAATGGGGAAAGCCTCGTTCTGCCACATCGAGGATTCACGCGGACGCATCCAGGTGTACCTTAAGCGCGATGACCTCGGTGAACTCTATGAGGCGTTCAAGCTCATGGACATCGGCGACATTGTTGGTGTGCAGGGGTTCGTTTTCCGAACGAAAACCGGTGAAGTCTCCGTCCATGCGCAGCATCTCGAGCTTCTCACAAAGTCCCTCCGTCCCATCCCGATCGCAAAGGAAAAAATCGACGAACAGGGGAACAAGACCGTCTATGATCCCTTCTCCGATAAGGAGCTGAGATATCGTCAGCGTTATGTGGACCTCATGGTCAACCCGGCCGTGCGGAATGTGTTCGTCAGACGCGCACGCATCATTTCATCGCTCAGGACGTTTCTTGATGGCAAGGGCTTCCTGGAGGTGGAAACGCCCATCCTGCAGCCGCAATACGGCGGAGCGTTCGCCCGTCCGTTCGTGACACATCACAATTCACTGGACGTGGATCTGTTCCTGCGGATTGCGGACGAGCTGTACCTGAAGAGGCTGATCGTTGCCGGGTTCGACGGTGTCTATGAGATTTCGAAGGACTTCCGCAACGAGGGGATGGACAAGTCCCACAACCCCGAATTCACCATGCTCGAGGTGTACGTCGCTTACCGCGACTACATCTGGATGATGGGGATGGTGGAGGAGATGATCTCGGGCGTTGCCCGGGCGCTGAACGGTTCTCCGCAGGTGGAAATCGGCGGGCAGCAGGTCGATTTCACGCCCCCGTGGCGCCGGATTTCCATGTTCGATGCCATCACAGAGACGACCGGCTATTCTCTGCGGGGGATGGATGTCGGCGGGCTCCGTGATGTGGCGGGGCGGCTGCATGTGGAGACTGCACCGGCCGACGGGGCGGGGAAAATCATCGATGAAATCTTCAGCGAAAAGGTGGAGCACCACCTGATGCAGCCCACATTCATTACCGACTATCCCGTCGAGATGTCTCCGCTCGCCAAGCGCCACCGGACAGAGCCGGGCCTCGTGGAACGCTTTGAGGCAATCTGCAACGGCCAGGAGCTCTGCAACGCCTTCAGCGAGCTCAACGACCCTCTGGATCAACGCGCACGGTTCGAGGAACAGATGCAGGCCCGCACTCGTGGCGAGGTGGAGATCCAACCCCTGGACGAAGATTTCCTCCGCGCGCTGGAGTACGGCATGCCCCCCACGGCCGGCCTCGGCATCGGGATCGACCGACTCACCATGCTCCTCACCGGCCAGGAATCCATTCGTGACGTGATCTTCTTTCCACAGATGAAACCGGAACGATGAAAGGTCTCGCCGTGGTTCTCCTTGTGGCTGCCGTGGTGGCGACCACATGGGGGGGAACGAACGGAACGGTCGAAGGAACCGTCAAGGTCAAACAGACCGGCGAAACGCTGCCGGGTGCCACCGTCGCCGTGGTCGGGACGCAGCGGGGTGCCACGACCGACGAAGAGGGGCGGTTCATCATTGCGAACATCCGCGCGGGACGCTACGACATCCGTGTTGCGCATGTCGGATACCAGTCGCGTCTGCTGAAAAACGTCCTGGTCAATCCTGACCTCCGCACACGCCTCGCGATCGAGCTCGAACAGAGCGACGTGATGATGGATGAAATCACCGTCACGCTCGAGAAACCGCTCATCCAGCGCGATGTCACGGGGACAACCTATTTCATGAGCGGCGAGGAAGCCGCTCTCCTGCCTATTGAAAACGCCGTCGACGCCGTTCACCTGAAACCCGGTGTGACCCTTGAAGGTAACGTCCGGGGCGGTAAAGCCACTGAAGTGCTGTATCTGATCGATGGACTGCCCGTGCAGGATGTCCTCAGCGGAGGGAACACCGCAACGCTGCCGAACAGCTCTATCACCGATGTGAGCATCTACACAGGCGGCTTCGAGGCAGAATATGGTAATGCGCTTTCTGGCGTTGTGAACATCGTCAGCCGCACGGGCAGCGATGAGTTCCGGTGGTTTCTCCGCGCCGACAAGGATAACCTGTTCGGAAATACGCAGAACAACCGCACAACAGACGTAGAAGCTTCCTCGTCAGGTCCCATCCTTGAAGGCCGCCTTCACTATCTGACATCCTTCAACGGGGTGTTCACCGACTCGCGGTGGTGGCAGGACTTCGAACACTTCTTCCAGAGCCCTATCGATGCTTCGTTGAACGGCTACGCGAAGATCGATTACCTCTTTTCTCCGACGCTCCACATCGGTGCGCAAGTTCTGGTTGCGGACCGGAAATGGCGCGACTACGAGTTCGACTGGCGATTCAATCTTGATGGGCTTCCGCCTCAGCGCCGCACGGCATCCCGGGTCGCCGCAACCATGGTGCATGCGCCGTCAGACCGTTTCTCGTACACAGCGAGCCTGAGCCGGTACTTTCTCCGCTCGCGTATCGGCGACGGTCCTAAAGAAAATGTCCCGGCCAACGATCCGTATCGGTACGACTTCAACCTCCGCTACATCATCGACGGACAGCGGTCCTGGTGGAGTAACACGACTCAGGAGAGCTACACGGCGAAGGGAGATGCTTCCCTCAAGATCGGTGCCGACCATCTCCTGAAGTTTGGCGGGGAACTCACATTGTACCATTTGAACTCCGACCTCCTCCGGTATGAACCCCGGCTTACGTATTTCGGCAAGCCACTGGTCAATGAACCACAGCTCGACTTCAGCTCGAGCTACACGTACCACCCGAGGTCAGGCGCTGTCTACGTCCAGACCAAGACCGACGTGCCCGATCAAGGGGTGTTGTTGACGTTCGGGTTGAGATATGAGTTCCTCGACCCCACAGCTGACCGCCCCCGCATTGAGGCAATCGCAAAGGCGGATACCGGCTTCGACTTCCAGGTGAATGGCAGCGTCCCCGCAAGTGTAAAGCAGCAAATCAGTCCGCGCCTTGGCGCCGCATTCCAGATCGCGGAACGCGGCTATCTCTTTGTCAATCTCGGGTGGTACTTTCAACATCCGCTGTTCAATTATCTCTTTGCCGGCCTGGACAGGGTTGCCCTTGCGAAAGGAGTCAGTGCCATCACCGGCAACCCGGACCTTGATCCGGAACGGACGAAACAGTGGGAGGTGAGTTTCCGTTACATCCTGCCGCTGGATGTCGTCGCTTCGACGACCTACTTCAAGAAGGAATCGACAAATCTTGTTGACACAAAGACTTTCATCCCGGGTGACAGCAAACTTGCGGGATCATACGGGTTTGCGGAATATGTTAACAATCCATACGGAAAGTCTGAAGGCGTGGAAATCGTGCTCTCGCGGCCCCGTGGTGCATGGATCACCGGAGAGCTCTCCTATACGTTCATGACCACCGAAGGCGTGAGCGGAAGCGCGAACGAGGGATTCTACATTGCCCAGTATGGTCTGCCTCCCGCGAGGCATGTCTATCCTCTGAGCTGGGATCAGCGGCACAGCGTGAAGTGCATTTCCAGCCTGTCGCTTCCCGGCAACCTGACCATAAACACGGTTCTGGATTGGCATTCCGGCCGGCCCTATACATATTACCCAACCAGCACGGGATTCACGAAAATCAACAGCGGGACTTTCGCGCAGAATAATGCGCGCATGCCTGCCGCGACAACGCTGGACATACGCGTTCAGAAACAGTACCGGTTCTCCGGGTCCGTTCTGACGTTTTATCTGGATTGCCGGAATGTAACCAGGGAAGAAAACGTCTTGTGGATTGACTCCAACGGACGCATCGGCGGGGAACTCAACGATCCATCGGGGTATGCAATCGGCAGGCGAACAAACCTGGGAATGCAGATTGAGTTCTGAGGAATGCAGATTGAGTTCTGAGGAATGCAGATTGAGTTCTGAGGAATGCAGATTG
>DAINBR010000090.1:0-10511 GCA_036732865.1 Bacteroidota bacterium
GATTGCGGAGCAGGAGGACTACAATCCGAACATCGGTTCGAATCAGAACTGGCAGAGGATGGAGAGGAAAGACAGGTGTTTGTGCGCCCAGAGGGAGTCGAACCCCCAACCGTCAGATCCGAAGTCTGATGCTCTATCCAGTTGAGCTATGGGCGCAGCGATGAGAGTTAGGCGCTTTGTTGCCCGGACCTCCTTGCCATCCAGGCTTTTGCCTTCTGTCCTTTTTGCTCTGCCACGACGTAGATCACGGGCACCACGAGTAACGTCAACGCGGTACCCACGGCCAAGCCGCCCATGACGGATCGTGCCATCGGGGCCCAGCTTTCGCCGCTTTCGCCGACACCCAGAGCCAGCGGGAACAATCCCAGGATCGTCGTGAGCGCGGTCATGAGCACCGGACGGAGACGAACCAGGCCTGCGTTCTCTACAGCTTCGAACAACTCCATTCCCCGATGCCGTAGCTGGTTCATGTAGTCGACGAGGACAATGCCGTTGTTGACGATAATTCCTACGAGCATTACGATGCCGACCAGCGACATGACATTGAGATTCGTGCCGGTCAGCACGAGGCCCAGGGTCACGCCGACAAGCGAGAGCGGGATCGTGAAGATGATAATGAACGGGTCAACCAGCGATTCGAATTGCGATGCCATCACCATGTAGGTGAGGAGAACTGCTACGAGGGCGGCCACCCCCAGGTACATGAACGACTCCTGTTGTTCTTTTGCCGCACCGCTGATTTCGAGACGGACATCGTTCGGCACGGAGATACTCCGCATCACGGATTCCACATCGCGCGTGGCACCGCTCAAGTCCCGCCCCGACACGTCAAGTGTGACGGTGGCAACCCGCTCCTGGTCTTCGCGGTTGATTTCGCGCGGGGTGGTAGAGTATGAAACGTTCGCAACGGAGCGCAGCGGGATTTGCTTCCCCGTGGGAGTCATGATCAGAATATTTTCCAGATCCTCCTTGCTGAGCCGGGCCTCCTCCGTCAGTTGCACCCGGATGTCGTATTCATCCCCCCCCTCCCGGTAAATGGTTGCCACTGTGCCCAGGATGCTCGTGCTGATGGTATTTCCGACCTGCGAGGTGCTGAGCCCGAGATCGGCGATCCGGCGGCGGTCGGGAGTGATTTTGAGTTCGGGTCGCGTCGCCTTGATGCTGGCCTCCGCCTGTACGACGCCTTCCACTTTGCGCACGGCCTTGACGACCTGAGTACTCAATGCCTCTGTGACGGCGGGGTCATGGCTGAAGATCTGAATGATGATATCGCCGCCCGTGCCCATCATTGTTTCCGCGCCCCGGTCCGCAAACCGCGCGTTCACATCCGATAACGGTTTCAGTTTTTCTCGGAGGTCATCTTGAATCTCAAACATGTCCCGGTCCCGCTGCGAGCGATCCTTCAGGCGGAGGGTCACGTCTCCTTCGTTTGACGCCTGGGTCGAAAAGATCGCCATGATGCCTTCGCCCTGGCCGAAGTTGATGAAGACCATTTCCGCTTCGGGTACGGACTCCATGAGAATATCGTTGATCCGCTTTGCGCTTTTCTCCATCGAGGGGAGGCTGGTTCCGGGGGAGCGGTCGATCGTCATCCCAATGAACCCCATGTCGGACTGCGGCATGAAGTCGCCGCCCAGGTTCATCAGAACGACGACGGCCACGACGAACGCCCCGGTCGAGTACCACAGCACGCGTGCGCGATGATGGACACACCAATGCAGCCATTTGGCGTAGGAACGGTGCATTTGGTCGAGCAATGCGCCCACTCTCCGGCCGAGGCGGTCCCAAAGCCCCGGCTTATGTACACGGCCCTGACGCCCGAGGAAACGGGATGCCAGCAGTGGGACGAGCGATAATGCCACGAGCAGCGAGAGGGACAGCGAGAAGCAGATGGTCACCACCATTTCTCTGAAGAGTTCGCCCGCCAGCCCGGGGACGAAGAGAACGGGCACGAAGACGGCCAGTGTTGTCAACGTGGAGGCCGTAATCGCCATTGCCACCTCTGTCGTTCCGACATCCGCAGCATCACGGGGTGCCTTCCCCTCCTGATTGTGCCGGAAGATGCTTTCGAGCACAACAATGGAGTTGTCGACGAGCAATCCGACGGCCAGCGCGAGCCCCGCCATGGAAATGATATTCAGCGTAAGGCCGGCCTGATCCATCACGGCAAAGGTCACAATGATGGAGACCGGGATGGATACTGCCACGATGAGCGAACTGCGCACGTTGCGCAGGAAGAACAGCAGTACGAGAAACGTCAGCCCCACCGCCTGGATAGCCGTTGATCCGAGATTCGACATCGACTGGTTGATAAAGGTCGACGTATCGTAGAATATCCCGAGTTTGACCCCCCGCGGGAGTTGTGACTCGACCTGCGCCATCCGTTTCACGACTTCCCGGCAGACCTCCACCGTGTTGGCGTCCGACTGCTTTTGGAGAGCCAGCATGACCGCGGGTTTTCCGTTGCTCCACACTTTCTGCCGTTGTTCCGCAAATCCATCGATGACCCTGGCGACATCCTTGATCCTGATGAGTGCCGCTCCCCGCACGGCCACGGTGGTATTCTCGATCTCATCGAGACTGGAATACTCCCCTGCCGTCTGCAGCGTGAATTCCTGATTCTCGTTCTGGATCCATCCCGAGGGGGACTGGATGTTGTTCATGCGGAGTGCGCCGACAATCTGATCGAGGGTGATGTTTCTCGCGCGGAGCCGGCCGGGATCGGCGAGCACTTTGATTTCTCGGCGCATGCCTCCGACAGTGAATGCGGATGCGACACCCGGTATGCGCTCGAGCCGCGGCTCAACGTCATTTTCTGAAATACGCCGCAGCTCCGCCTGACCGTGCAGCTGCGATTCGACGGTCATGTACATTATGGGTTGGCCCGAAACATCGAAAGCGAAGATCAACGGGTCTGTCATGTCGTCCGGAAATGTACTCCGCATCAGATCTAGTGCTTCACGGATCTCGATCTTCGACTGGTCCATATCCGTGCCCCAGTCAAACTCCAGCATGACCAGCGAGATGCCTTCCGCCGAAGTGGACGTGAGCTTTTTGACGTTTTTCACCGATGCGACGGATTTTTCGATGGTCCGCGTAACCACCGTTTCCATGTCTTCGGGCCCGACACCCGTATACTGGCTGATGACAGCAACCATCGGAAATTCAAGCTTCGGATAGAGGTCCAGTTTCAGGCGCACAAGCGAAAAAAACCCAAAGCCGATCGCGATGAGATAGATCATTGAGGTCGTAACAGCGCGCTTGATGGATGACTGAGTGATCCTCATCGATCCGGTCCTTCGCTCCCTACGACGACGATCCGGGCGCCATCACGCAGCGTGTTTTGTCCGACCGTCACATACCGCTCCCCTTCCGACAGTCCTGACGACACCGCCAGAGACGCGTGGCCGACGTACGCGACGCCAAGTTTGCGTTGCACGGCACTGTCGCCCTGCACAACGTAGATGCTGTAATTTTTCACGACCACATCTTTGCCGTTCTGCTGTTCGAGGGATGAGCTCTCGATTGTCGCGTGCAGCGGGACAACGATCACATTGTCGACGGTGCCTACGCGGACATCCACACGGGCGAACATACCGGGCTTCAGTAAATGGCCCGGGTTGTCGAGCACCACTTCCACACGCGCCATCCTGGTCAGGCGGTCGAGCACCGGGCTAATCTCTGCCACCGTCCCCGTGAATAGGCGATCAGGATAGCTCTTGACGCGGACCTCTGCGGGTTGTTTGCGCTTGAGCAAGCCGACATCCGACTCCGCCACGTTGAACGAAACTTTCACGCGATCCATTTGAACGATGGTGACCAGTGGCTGGGCGGGCGACGCCATGTCGCCGTCCTCATAACTGCGTGTAGCAATAATTCCTGATATCGGTGCTGTGATCAGCGCGTCGTTGAGCTGGCTCCGCGCGGACTTCAGCATTGCCTCCGACTGTTCGCGCTGGGCTGCCACCGCCTCGAACTGCGTCTTGATGGCGTCCAATTGCTGCTGGCTGAGTGCATTTTCACGGAATAGCCGTTGCGAGCGCTCGTATTCAAGACGCACATTCGCCTCCTGCGCCCTGGCGGCCGCCAACGCCGCCTCAGCCTGGCGCACAGCCTGCTCGATCGTCGTGGCTCGCACACGGGCTATCATAGCCCCCTGCCGCACACGGTCACCGACATCAACCAGGAATTTCTCGATCCGGTCTGGAACCCTGGAGAACACATGGATTTCAAACTCCGCCTCGACATCGCCGTCATAGCCAAGCAATCGGTTGACGGTCTGACGGTGCGCCGATGAGACCTCCACCGGAATCTTCTCACCAGCCCCTTCGCTGTCGTCCTTCGAGTCGGAGCATGCAGTTATGATGAGAGCCGGCAGCATGACGAAGGACAGCGCCAACAATCCTTTCGTGATGAGTTTCATACGTTTCCTGTCTTCAGTGATGGGCCGCCCGGCGTGTCCTGCCTAGAGCGCCCCTTCAAGGTGTCCAATAGCCTTCCGGAGCCGGTACCGTGCCACCTGGTACTCGAAAATTGAATTGGCATAGTTGACCTGTGCACGGGTAAGAGCAAGCTGTGAGTTCAGCACATCCAGCTGAGTATTCGCCCCTTCATTGTACATCACCGTTGCAAGGCGGAGGGCCTCTTTGCCAAGCTTTACTGTTTCGAGGGCTGACCGGTGCTTTTCATCAGCCTCATGAAATGAGTTCAGGACCACTTCCACTTCGGTACTGATGGCGTTCATCAGACTTCGCTCATCCTCGAGGACAGTCCGGTAGTCGAGCTCGGCCTTTTCAGACTCTTTCATGGTCTTGAAGCCCGCAAAAATCGGAAGCTGGAGCGTCAGCGAGGAAGTAATCCCTTTGCTGAAATCCGGACGGGCGAAACGCATGTCGTCCCGCATGCCGAGGTACGACAGGTCTGTTTGGAAGATCAGCGTCGGCCAGTGTGCGCTTCGCGCCACCGTAATGGAGTGGTCGGCCATGGTCTTCCGTTCTTCCATGATCTTTGTTTCTTTCCGCTGCACGAGCGCAATGGTCTGAAGCTCACTCAGGGAGTGGGATGCGTACTCTTCGGGGGCATACGTGAACTCTCCCGCGACATCGATCTGTGCGCTGCGATCCAATCCGAGCACAGTGCGGAGGGTTGAGAGCGACGAGCGGTATGCATTGCGTGCTGCGATCAGATCAGGTTCGATCGTTGCGGCCTCGACCTGTGCGCGCATTTTGTCAAAGGGCGAGGCCATGCCGACATCAAACTTTTTGGTCACCGTCTCGAGATTCGCCTTTGCCTGACCGAGAGCATTTTGCTGCACGCGCACGAGCTCCTGTGCGAGCAGAACGGAATAGAACGCAGAGGCCGCGTCGAGAATGAGGGTTTGGCGCCTGAGCTCAAGCGCATGCTCCGCGGCCCGCTCAGCCGCGTTTGCCATTTTGATCCCTGCCATGCCCGCGCCCCCGAGAAACAGCGGCTGTGTGATGGTTGCACCGTAGCGCAGGGTGTTCTCGAGTCCGAACGCGATGTCGACAAAATCCGGCATCTGAGTCACCCCGGGGATCATGGTACCCAGGGGACCGAGCATCGGTTTCAAAAAATTCGGAATTCTGCTGGTTTGGATTTCCCAGGAGTGCTGGAGGTTCGCGTAACCATCTAGCCGGGGAAGAAGAGTTGACCAGGCCTGCCAGACGCCGGCTCCGGCCTTGTCGTAATCGTACCTTGCCACCTGAAGATCCGGGCTGTGCTCGAGTGCGGTGGCAATGCTTTGTTCGAGCGTCAGGGTCAGTTTTTCCTGACCTGACCCGGGCGGGGCGACGACACAGCTAAGGACTGCGATCACGCCCCCCATCCACAAGAGCCGCATGTTATTATCCTCCCCCATCGGGGAAAAAGCGTGAAGGAATGGATCAACACTCTTCGTGAGCTCCTCAAACTCCACGAGGAAGACCCGGTGCCTGTTTCACACTGCTGGCGGGGCAGAATTCCTGTGTATGATCTTTGCGCCGTCGAATCCGTTGAATTTCGTCGTCGAGGCGATGCTGTACGCGCCTATGTTCTCCGTGTACAGGTAATCTCCTATCTCGAGTGTCCACGGGAGTTCCACGGAGAGGGAGATTTTGTCGAAGCTGTCACACGTCGGCCCCACAACGGCACAGATCTCAGACTCGCCCTCCTTGAAAGCGTGGAAATTCGGGATCCAGTGATCATAGACCACGCCGGAAAAAGTGTGGTACACCCCGTCATTGATGTGATAGTAGACCTTGCCGTTTCTCCTCGCCTTGCCGATAATTTCCGACACAAGCATCCCGGCAGTCGCCGCAATGAAGCGGCCGGGCTCAGCCACAATCTCGATATCTTCCGGGAACAACCGCGTGAACTCAGAATTCAAAAGGGTTGCCAGTTTTTCGAATTGCGGAACCTGCGGGTCGTAGGGGACGGGGAAGCCTCCGCCGATGTCGATGAGATTCAGCGGGAACCCCTTGTTGCGCGCATCGCGCAATATGGTCGATGTTACGGCCAGCGCCACGGTGTAATTGTCAAAATTGGTGCACTGGCTCCCCACGTGGAAACTGATTCCTTCGACCTTCAGACCCATGTCAAACGCCTGCTGAATGAGCTGTTGGGCATCCCCGGGCTCAGCGCCGAACTTGGAGCTCATCTCGACCTGGGAGCCCGTATCGGGGACCTTCAGGCGCAGGACCAGGCCGGCGGTATCGCAATGGTGTTTGATCTTGATGAGCTCTCCGCCGTTATCGAATGTCATCAACGGCTTGTACTGTTTGATCCTGCTCAGCGTGTCGCGGTCCTTGATCGTGTTGGAAAAAATGATCTTGTCCCAGACGAAGTGCTTCTTCTCCTTCCTCTCAAAGTGCTTGATGTACTGGTACACCTGCATGAATTCGTTGTAGGAGGCCACATCGAAGCTCGAGCCCTCCTCGAACAGTGTCTCGATGATTTTCTGATTGGAATTCGCCTTGACCGCATAGTAGCACTGCACCCGGGGGAGGTGTTTCTTGAACGTCCAGTAGCTCTCGCGGATTTTGTCGTGGTCAATGATGAACAAGGGGGAGCCATGCTCCCCCACGAGAGACAGAAGATCCTCTTTCAGGGCCACAGTGTGTTCCATTCAGCCGGCAAAGGTGACAGTATTTCCAGTGCGCGAAGATTGCATGCCACAGGGGGCTCGCGAGGCACTGGTGTGAAAGAGCTCGCTACACAGGAAGCTTTTTCATCAAGGACTTCAATTCATCTACTTCCTTGTTGTTCTCAAGATATGATTCGATCAGCTTCTTCCGTAGTTCGTCACCGCGGTCATACAAGCGTTTCAGCGGCTTCGGTTTTGTCGTCTGTCGGACGTACGCGACGAGCAGCGGAAATGCGACCGTCACGTCGACGTATGCTGTCACGGTCTGTTCAAGTTGTGTGGGATCGATCTTCCCCCAGCTGACCGCTTCGCTGGGAGGTGCGCCTGAGAGTCCACCTGTATCCGGGCGCGCGTCGGTGATGTTGATATCATAGTCCTGGCCGGCCTCCGGGATCATGAGCACTTCCTGGATTTGTGGCTCGGTTTGCAGCAGGAAGTTCTTCGGACTGCCGCCGCCGATCAGGAGAACACCGGTTTTCCCCTTCTCGTATCTCTTGGCGTTCAGGATGATGGCGGTAGAATCGTTGACATCGATACTGGGATTGATCTCCAGTTTGAAGTAGTCTTTGAGCCCCGCCGCCTCAGCCAGGAGTTCCAGTCCGGCCACATTCATGCCGATCGTCGAATCTCCCGGCGAGGATGTGAACACAGGGATTCCGTTGCGAAATGCGGCTGCGAGTACGCTGACCTGGCCAAGGTTGTTCCGCTGTTCGTACTCGTTAAGGACCTTTCCCAGAAGGTGGTAGTATTCGCGGGTTCCCATCTGCTTCTGAAACTCGGGCTGCAGCATGATCTTGCGCAGAATACGGTCGGTGGCCATCAAGACATCTTCGTAGTCGAAGAGGATGTCGTAGATCCGGGTGACGCCCTTGTCACGCAGGTCGGTGTCGTCGACCGCGTGGCTGCCGCGGTAAAGCGGCATGTTGAGGGCAAAGTGCATGTCGTGGTACATATTGGCCCCGGTTGCCACCATCCAGTCAACGAAGCCGTGATTCATAAGGGGGATGATGGTGGACGGCCCCAGACCGGCCGGGGTCAGCGCACCGGCAATGCTCAGCCCGATGGTGACATCCTGCTGCGAGTATTTGTCGCGCATCAGCTGGCAGGCGGCTCTGAGTCGTCCGCCGTTGTAGGCGTCCATGTTGTCGATGACGCTCGCGATGGTGCTCTCGGCTGAAATCGGCTGCGGGAGAACCCTTTTTCCCGACAAATACTGCTGTTTTGAAGAGTGATGCATGGTCTTTCCTGTCAGAGTGTGTGCTTCGTGAAAGCGTAGTTCATCAATTTATACGTGAGTTTGGCCGCCGTGTAGTCGGGGTGCGGAAATCCTTTCTTCGGGGCAAACTCGACGACATCGCACCCGACAATCTCACGCTGCTCCCCGATTTTGCGCAGGAGCTGCATGGCTTCCGACCAGTAAAGACCGTTCGGCTCGGGCGTACCGGTACTGGGCATGATTGATGGATCGAGCCCGTCCACATCGAATGTCACGTAGACATGCTGCGACAGCTTTGGGAGCACACCGGACATCCAATTACTGTCCGCCCGGATCTGGTGCGCATACAGGGTTGTGATACCGTTGACACGGATAAACGTTGCCTCCTCCGGAGAGAGTGCCCGGATGCCGACTTGCACGAGACGTTTCGGATCCAGGAACTCGCAGACGCGGGCCATCACACAGGCATGACTGAACCCGGTTCCCTCATATGTCATTCGAAGATCCGCGTGCGCATCGAGGTGGACCACTGAAAGATCGGGATAGAAGTCGGCGTGTGCCCTGATGGGCGACTGCGACACAGTGTGCTCCCCACCCAGGAGCACGACGAATTTCTTCCGGTCGAGAAGTTCCGTCACTGCGCCGTATATCGCTTCCATTGCCCTGCCGTCGACCTTTGTGCCGAGCACGAGGGGCGGCAATGTGGCAATACCGACGTTTCTGCAGAGTTCCGTGCCGAGTTCTTCGTCGTAAAATTCCACATAGCGCGAAGCATCCAGAATTGCCCGGGGCCCGTTTCGTGTCCCCCGGCCGTAGCTGACGGTGTGCTCATATGGCACGGGAAGAACAACGATCTTCGCGCTGTCGAACGATGACATCCGGCGGTCAAGGCCGAGGAAGTTGTCCTTTGCCGGCAGTGGCCTGAATTTGTTGGCAGTATTCATGAAAGTCGAGCAGAGGTGGAGAAAATGCAGTAATGTAGAGAGAAGGTAGGGCAGAAACAGCTTAGATGCAAGACCGCGATGTGGGTCGGCTTTCGCCTGAGGCAACCAGGACCGCCCGCGAGAGGAGACTTCCCTGCCGGGGGCGAACTCGTGCTCTGTGGTCGGGCGGATAGATGGAGAGGAACAGTCAGGCTGAAGTTCTCAAGACAGAGCGAGCTCTGAACCTGACGGTACTCTTCACAATCCTATTGAGGGACGATTACAGCTCCCGATTCCTCTGCGATTCTCTCCTCGAACGCGCGGAGGTATGGATTTCGCGGCTGAATCGCCTTCGCAGCTTCCAGTGTGGATGATGACTCCTGCCACTCCCGGTTGCGGATGTTCAACTCAAGACGTTTGATGATGAAATGGAAGGTTTGCAACTGGCCTCCTCACAATTTGAGAAGTATGCCGGCACCCGAACTCAGCCGGTCGAAGTTTGTCACCGGACCACTCATGATCCCTCAAAACTGAGCGAAAAGTGACCAAGGCACCCGGTGGGGGGTTCGCATGTGCAATATGTCAAATTGCAGAAAGGAAGAATGTGCGTACGGTCAAGCCGCGTGGCGGGGGTCACACAAATCGCCCGAGAATGGCGGCAAATGCAAAGTCTCCAGCGGTACCGCATGGTTGGTGTATACCATGAGCGATCACCGCTGCCGGTTCCGCGGTTGGCGTCGGCACATTCGCCCGTCCCGCAGTCAAGCCGGAATCCCGGGGAACTATCACGGCAATACCATAGTGGTCCGATGCATACAAGCCGTCAAGCGGCACCGAAAATACCAGGAGTTCGGATGCTTGCTCCGCGACGGGCATGGCAGGGCTAAGGAAGATATAGTCGAGGCGCTGCGGGGTCGAGTCGCTGATGGCGCCATACAGATCATATCCTGTCCGTTGCGTACCCCGTGCATCGACGTGCGCAGTGGTGAAGGCGATATTGGGGTTCTTGGGTGCATCCCACGTGACGACGCGATCGGAGAAGTTGGATGGGGTCAACAGATTGAGAGAACGGATACACTCCTGAAAGCTTGAATCCCCCGGCTGACAGTTGAAGTCGCCTCCGAGTACAAAGGGGGTTCCGTCGTTCAACTGATGCACAAAGTCCGCTAGAGACTCAAACTGCGCGTTCTTCATATCCACACGTTCATGCAATCGAGCCGCGGCGTCGGGG